>JALGSS010000748.1 GCA_029821745.1 Candidatus Zipacnadia bacterium | reverse complement strand
ACCATCCCGGCGTCCCCGAGGGCCATCTGCTTCGACTGCTGGAAGGAGAAGACTCCGATGTCCCCAATAGTGCCCGCGTAGCCGCCCTTGTACTGCGCGTAGATCGCGTGGGCGCAGTCCTCGATGACCAGCAGGCCGTGCGCTTTGGCGATGGCGTTGAGTTCGTCCATGTCCGCGCACAATCCCCAGAGCTGAGTGGTGATGATCGCCCGGGTGCGGTCGGTGATCTTCGTCTTCACACTCTCGGGATCGATGGTGTGCGTATCCCGTCTCACATCGGCGTACACGGGAATTCCGTTGTGGTACAGCACCCCGAGACCGGCAAAGGCGACCAATGGGTCGACGATGACTTCGTCCCCGGGCTCGACGCCCGCTGCGGCCACGGCGACATGCAGCCCGGCCATGGCGTTGCAGATAGCCAGGGCGTAGGGTGAGCCGAACTCCTCTGCGAAGGCTTCCTCGAATCTGGGCGTCGCGGGCCCCGAGATCGCCGACAGGTTGCCTGAGTCGAGCACCTCTTTGACTGCCGCGAGATCCTCATCGTCGAAGTAGTGCCACACGACCATCCCTCCTTGGGGATCGGACCACGGGCTCGCGCTCACACGGGCCCCCGGGATGCAGTGGCTAAGTTCCCGTCGGAGTACCTTCGCGGGGTGCCATGGAAGTCCTTCAGCCCCCTGGGTTCTCGCGATCTTCCCGATTCCTTCCCACACGCTACCCAATTTCTATCTGCTCCAAGCATATAGTGGTGGCACTATCCTATCCTGAAAGGACTCGCGCCTCCATGCGAACCACCGCGACACTGCTGCTGGTCTGTGCCGCCGCTCTTGTTGTCCCGCCTCCAACCGTCTTCGCAGGCGATCTGCGAGCCGACCTGATCGAGAAGGTCCACATGTACGAGACCGCCACTGACCGCTTCGCTCCGGTGTACCCGGCGTTGGCGAAGCAACTCGTGCAGGACTACGGGATCACAACGGGCGTGTGCGTGGACGTGGGCGGCGGAACGGGTCAACTTGCGATGGAGATCGCGAAGATCACGGATCTAACCTGCTACAGCCTTGACATCGACAGCAACGCCGTGCGGTTGAGCGGCATTCTGGTGGACGAGGCCGGCCTGACGGGACGCGTGGTGCCCGTCGAGGGTGACGCGCAGAACATGCCCTTCAAGGATGGCTTCGCGGACCTCGTCGTCAGCCGTGGATCGATCCCGTTCTGGCCGGATCGCGCCCAGGGGATCCGGGACTGTTACCGCATCCTGAAGCCGGGCGGCGTTGCCTACATCGGCGGCGGCTTCTCGCGCATCCTCGACCCGGCCATCCGGAACCCCATCGCCCAGTGGCGGGCCGACAGCACGATGTCCGAGGGCTTCAAGAGCCCTGCCGACTTGTACGAGGTCGCCATCAAGGCAGGCCTTCCTCCCGACCAGCTTCGACAGGACAACGAGCCGATCGCGGGCTGGTGGCTGGAGATCAGAAAGCCTGCGGACGCCACACGCTGGTACCGCGAGTGGAACGCAACGCTCCAGCCGTGGCACGAGCAGATCGCGCGGCAGATCGTGGATCGCTACGGCCTGGCCGGCAAGTACGGACGAGTCCTCGAGTTCGGCTGGGGCGCCGGCAGTCTGTCCATTCCTCTGGCGCGCCTGACGAACTTCACCTTCGTCATCGCAGCAAAGGACGCATCGGCCGCGCAAGTCGCCAATGAGCAAGCCAGGGAGGCGGGCTTCGCGGGCCGCATCCAGGCCGTCGCGTGCGACCCCGACCACCTGCTTTTCGACGAGAACACCTTCGACTACGTCTTCGGCCACGCGGGACCGGCAGTCTGGGCGCACCCGGACAAGGCGATGAAGGAGATCGCCCGAGTGCTACGCCCCCGCGGCGCGGGTGTGGTCGGGAATGGCTGCCCACTTGACTGCTCGAAGGACAGCGAGATGGCGTTCTGCAAGCACGCAAAGAAGCTGCGTGAGGCCCCCTACGCGCCGAAAGACGGCTTCAAACAGTGTGCCACAAGACAGACCATGCTTTCGTGGACAAAGGCGTCCGGTGTGGATGCCACGATCATCTCGCCGGAGACGATCCATAACCTGTGGGTCGAGATTCGCAAGTAGCGCGGGCCTGTCGATAGGACACCGACAAACCCACTGAGACGATTCTAGAGGAGATGAGCCACATGCTTCACAAGGCCAAGGGTTTCACGCTTATCGAGTTGCTCGTGGTCATCGCGATCATCGCCATTCTCGCCGCAATGCTCTTCCCGGTTTTCGCCCGGGCCAGGGAACAGGCCCGCAAAACGACCTGCCTCTCGAACCTGAAGCAAATCGGTCTGGCGTCCCACATGTACGCGCAGGACTACGACGAGCTCTTCCCGGTGGACGCACACATCTGCAATCCCCACCCGCAGCTCATCGGGCAGCTCATGCCATACATGAAGAACATCCAGATCCTGTATTGCCCGTCCGCGTCTCGAGTAGGCGTCTCGACCATCATGCCCACTGACGCCAACAAGGCAGCGGGGAATATCACCTACTACTACTTCTCCTTCAACCAGTTGCCGAGCACAGCGCCTCCGAGCGCCCCCCCTGACTACCTGGGCTGGGTCGACCGCTTCTTCTATGCCAACAAGTGCGGGTACGGCAACACGACGCGAATCATGAGCGAGATGTGGGACACCGACTACTGGCTGGCCAGCGACTACTTCTGCAAGCCGATCACCGAGGGCAAGACGATCCACGGCGGCGAGCGTGGGGCCTTCAACATCCTCTACCTGGACGGCCACGTGAAGTTCTTTCCGCGTGAGGCCGTACAGAACTTCAAGTAGACTGCGCGCGGTCAGAAGGCGTGCGACGGGGCAACAGCGAATAGGCTGTTGTCCCGTTCCGATTCTCCAGGAGGTCGCACCATGGCCGGTCGCAACG
>JALGSS010000747.1 GCA_029821745.1 Candidatus Zipacnadia bacterium | reverse complement strand
CTCAATCCAGCCCGCGTTGGCCGACGAGACCCGGTAGACCTCGAAGGGCTCCCCGAAGGCGGCGTTGTTGTACCACAATCCGAGCTTCAACTCCGCGGCGATCACCACGTAGCGCTCGGAGTCGAACAACGGGGCCAGCGCGCGCAGGTCCCAGCGCATAAGGCCTCTTCGGATCGAGCCGTCCCCCACCGGGCCGATCATGAACTCCCAGTTCAGACCGTAGTTGTTGTCCGGCTGCGCGCTGTCGATGAAGGCGTCGTCGACCCCCGCATAGCCGTCGGGGTAGAACTCGTTAACGGTCCCATGCTGGAGGTGAATCGTGGCGGCACTCGCCTCGCAACACAGAGCAAAGGCGCACAGGACGAGCAGCAGCAAGAGCGGGAGCATGGATCGCGAGCAGCGCGTCCGGCGTGGTATCGTTTTCACCAGGCAATGCTCCTTCTGGGTCGTGCAATCGGTTCTTCGCGGCCGGTGTGAGTGGGCGATCCGGCAGGGAGTTAGTCGATGCCGTCTAGCTAGCCCGCCGAGTGCATCGGGTGGACGAATCCGTGGTACTCGGTGACTTCCCACAGACCTACGTATCCTGCAGCGCTTCCTGGGCCATCGCGGGGTCGTCGGTGGTGATGGACTTCACGCCCATCTTCGCAAAGTACTTCACTAGGGGGGTCGTCGGTGGTGATGGACTTCACGCCCATCTTCGCAAAGTACTTCACTAGGTCGGGATCGTTGACCGTCCAGACCCAAACCGTAAGTCCGGCCAGATTCGCTCTGCGCACAAGAGCGGGCTTCACGCCGCTCGACGCCACGTCAACGAACTGAACGTTCGCCGACAGAGCCATCTGTATCTGCTTGTCCGCTTCGGCTTCGTCGTCCTCGCCCAGTCCGCTGGTGAGCCAGCCCACCGCGAGCCCGGGCTCAATCTCTCGCATCTGCTTGCAGACGCCGAGATTGAAGGAGATGATCGTGCAGTCGTTGATGGCGTCCATCTCTCGGATGTCCGCGGCCACCTGCTCCACCACGCCGGCGTCCTTGATCTCCACCACGAGGCGCAGCTTGCCCTTGGTGACAGCGAGGGCTTCCTTGAGCGTCGGCACGCGCTCGCCCGCGAACTTCTCGCCCTTCCAGGACCCGGCATCGAGCTGCTTGACCTGCTCCAGGGTCATCTCGGAGAACTTGCCCGAGCCATCGGTGCAGCGGTCGGCGGTCCAGTCGTGGCTCAGGACAACGACGCCGTCGCTGGTGCCGACGACATCGCACTCAGCGGCGGGCGCACCCACGTCGATGGCTGCCCGGTACGAGGCGAGGGTATTCTCGGGAGCGATGGCCGAGAACCCACGATGGGCGCAGACAACAGCCTTGCCGGTCTCCGTGTAGGCGGCCTGTTCTTCAGGGGTCATGGGTGGGAGGACACTCACTTTCAGATTGTCGAAGTAGGCTCTGGCGCCACTGCAGGTGAATCCGAGACGGCCCTTCTCGACGCCGATGGCCAGGGGCGACTCGACGACCAGCTTCCCGTCGAACCAGTGCCGGACGAAGTTGCCCCGCGCCTCAACGACGAGCCGGTGGGCTTCCCCAGGGCGCATTGTCTCCGGAGCGCGAGCGGTCGCGTAGACGCGCCACATCGTCCTGCTCGTTGCGGGCATCCGGCGGGCGAACTCAAGACCGTTGCGCGCACGGGCGTTCTGGCGCACCGTGTACATGTAGAAGTCGGAGGGCGTGCTGTCGGCGGGCGTGCGCCAGGCAAGGGCCGCCCAACGCGTCGGCTCCGCCGCATCCTCGAAAGTCAGCGAGACTTCCACGCGGACGTCGCGCCACTCGGGGTCGCCGAAGTAGACCACGGGCGTCGGCTCGCCCATCGCGTTGATCAGCAGGCGGCCACCCTCGACGCGGGGCTTGCCCGACACGGTACTCCAGCCAGGCGGCAGCTCACCGTCCGCGATTCCGTCGAAGTTCTCCTCCAGCACAACTTCACCCGCACAGACCGGTCCCGACGTCAGCGAAGCAAGGGTCACAAGTAGCGAAAGTAGTGCAAACATGGCTCTCAATTCGGCCCCCGCCGGCACATGGCCGGGGGGAGGGTAGTTCACGCACGATAACGTCGCGTAGTCTACTCCTGCGGGGTGAGAGCTGTCACGCGGTTCTTCAGCAGCGTCACCGACTTCTCCGCGTCTTCAAGCCCCTGCTCCACGGCCTCGTAGTTGCGCACGAGGATGGTGTCCTTCAGTCCGCCGAGGATCGCGTCAAGCGCGTCGGCCTCGCGGGTCATGTAGCTGAGTGCGGGAGTATCCTGCGGCGCGCCATCCAGTGCCTCGACGACTGCGCTGTTCATGTCGGCAAGGGTCTGCAGGCGCTGGCGCAAGCGCCCCATGACCGCGCGGTCATCGGACGTGCTGCTCTGCTTCGCCGCAAGCCGGATGACCTCCCGGGTGATCGCCGGGGCGTAGTTGGTGGCCATGAGCGTGCCCCACACATAGTAAACGGTGCCCGGCTTCGGGCCCTGCGCGTTGTGGCGGATCAGCGCCATTGCCGCGCCGTATTCCGTCCCGGACTCGCCGACCGCAGTCACCAGCGGCTCGAAGGTGAAGTTCGGCAGGCCGGTTCGTGACGACGCGGGCCGGAAGCGCAGGTCGGAGCCCGACCCCGGGAACGGGAAGCCGGCGGGCAGTGCGACGTCTCTCAGTTCCCTCGACACGACCTTCAGAGTGACACTCTCCTCGGGTCGCTCGAACTGCTGCGTCCCTTCTCCGGCGATATTGAGCCCGAGATACCGGTTGAAGTTGCCCACCGAGCTCTGGTCCAGTTGCTTCATCTGCTTGACGAGGTACTCGTCCGCGTCGGCTCTGAATGTGGGGAGCTCTCCCTTGCTTGTGAGCCACTGGCCGCCGAAGTAGTCAACGGGCCGGTAGAAGGGCCAGCAGAGGCCCGCCACAAGCAACACGCCGCCCTCACGCACGTACCTGAGCAGGGCCTCGGCCCCGTCGCCAGGCCCTTTCACCGTGTAACAGTACCGTTCTTTCCCGGCGTAGACCGCTAGCGGGTACTTCGCCGCGTTGAAGGCGTTCGGGTCGACGAGTTGCTCCGGCGTGAGCGTGTCGACATCGACGCTGAGCATGGCTCCCGCTGCGGAGATATGGGAGAGCGTCGGCTCGAAGTCCTGCGGAGGCACTAGGGCGATGCGCAGCGGCTCAGCCACCGCCGAAGAACCGGCGAGGGCGAGCGTGACGGATAGGAGCAGGGCCTTGGTTGCGGTTCTCATTGCCGATCACCTTTCAGAGCCGCCGAGTAGTAAGGCTGGCGCACGGGGAACATATAGATGGGGGCCGAGGGCGTCACGGTCTGAACGCCGCCCAGAGTCGACCAGTCTCCGTTGTCCACCGTGCAGGCCTGTCTGACCTGTTCGGGGGTCACGTTCAGCAGGGCCAACTCACGAGCCGCCTTGTACGAGCCGCCGGGCAGCAGGTAGAGATCGACGATCACGTGGATCCGGTCCTGCGCCGAGAGTTCGCGGTTGCCGCGCAGCCGGATCTGCAGTTCATCCTCGGCCACACGACCCGGGAGTCCCGCGGGGAGTCCATTGCGC
>JALGSS010000746.1 GCA_029821745.1 Candidatus Zipacnadia bacterium | reverse complement strand
CTGCAATCTCAGGCACTAATGTTATCCCCCAAATGACGAGGAATGAAACGGGCTCATTGCCTCTGGTGCATCAACTAACATATTCGTCTCCGACCCCCATGGTTCCTTCACCGCCGGCTCATGAAACGATCTGGGCACGCCCGTCCGCCCTCTCCCACACGCCAAGGACTCCCGGTTCCCTTCGTCGAAATGCTCCACCTGCCACACCATACCGTTGAGAACCCACGGGCTGGGCCGCGCTTCAGCGAAGGGTGAACCCCGGCCCGCTCAGAGGAGATCACCGATGGACAAACTTGGCATCGCGATTATCGGCCTGCGCATGGGATACGGGCATTTCCGCAACGCACAGGCGATTCCCGGCACGCAGCTCACTGCCGTATGTGACCTCGATGAGGGCCTACTGGAGCAGACGAAGCGGGAGTTCGACGTCCCCTTCGCGACCACGCAATTCGACGAGGTCATCGCCCGGGACGACGTGCACATCGTCTCGATCACCACGCCGGACTACCTGCATCACCCGCAGACCCTCGCCGCCCTGGAGGCGGGGAAGCATGTCCTCGTCGAGAAGCCCATGGCCCTCAATGTCGGGGAGTGCGAGGACATGGTGAACAAGGCCCGCGAGAAGGACCTGAAGCTCATGGTCGCTCACGTATGCCGGTTCTACAGCTTTTTCGAGCAGGTGAAGACCTGGTGCACCGACGGCACTCTCGGCGACCCGTACTACGTCGAGACCAGCTACATCCACAATTACGAGGACATCCCCGGTGTCGGCGACTGGCGCTGGGATCCGGAATTGCGCCATCCCTTCGTCGGCGGCGCGTGCCATGCCGTCGACCTCGCCCGCTGGCTCGGGGGCGATGTCGAGGAAGTCCACGCGTACGGGAACCACTTCAACATCCCCGTGCAGCAGTGGGAAGACCACATTATCGCCAACGCCAAGTTCAGGAACGGCGCGATTGGCCGCATCCTTAACTCCTCCGGCTGCCCACGGCCCTACAATATCGAGTGCGAGGTCTGGGGCACCGAGGGCACGATCTGCGGCGACAATACCCGCGACGCAGCGCTCCTCGCCCTGCGCCGGACGGGCTACAAGAAGTGGCTGGACTACCCGAAGGACACCATGGCCAAGGCCATCGGCAATGAGATCGGGCATTTCGTGGACTGCGTGCAGAACGACAAGACGCCGCTGATCGACGGGGTGGACGGTGCGAAGACCATCGCAACCTGCTGGGCAGTGATCGAGTCCATCGCGAGCGGGAAGCCGCAGAAGGTGCGGAATGAGTTCTAAAATGGTATCATCAGGGACGTGTGCTCGCACTCGGCGATGTCTGACGGCGAGGCCCTTCGCGTCTGCGGCGGCGTCGGGAGGACTTGCGCTGGGGCACCGTCTGAGCAGTAAAGGGAACTGCACGATCCAGATTCTCGTTGACCCGCGCGGCACACGTGGGTATAACTCCTTCAAACACCCAGAGAAAGGGTCTCACCATGGCGACCACCAACTCTGAGACAATCGTGGGCCGCGGAGCATACGAGCTGGGTGAAGCGCTCCGAATGATCCGTGGGCACATACGCGTCGACATCCAGGACTTCCGGGGCCCCAGCCGCGACGGATTCCGTAAGTGGGTGAAGGGGCGCAAGTACAAGACCTCCCGAGGCAGTCAATTTGCCCCACCCGTCATTCAGCGGGATTTCCCGCGCGTCGGGGATATTGAGGTCGTCAGCTTCCTCGAGCTCATCGAGCTACATCTCATCGCATTCTTCCGCGACAAAGGCGTTTCCCTGCAGACGATCCGGCTTTGCGCCGGGGAGTTCGCGCGGGAATTCGACACTCCACACCCCTTCGCTGTCGAAGGTTTTGCCACAGACGGAAACACGATCTTCATCCGCCTACAGGACACGGATCCACCTGAGGGCGTCAATACAGAGACGTACCTGCGCGATCTCAAGACCAGCCAGTATGTCATGGAGGACGTCGCGCAACCGTTCCTCAGCAGGATTGACTACGCACGCTTTGAGGCATCCCATTTGTGGCCTTTGGGCAAGGACGCTGGCATTGTGTTGGACCCGCAGCGCTCCTTCGGGCAACCCATCATCCATGCAAGTCGAGTTCCGACATCCTCAGTGTATGATGCGATCAAAGGGGGGGACGGCGTGTCCCTCGTGGCCGGTTGGTTTGGCGTTACCGAAGATGACGTGCGCCAAGCAGTTGCCTACGAGGAGGCCATCCGCAACGCGGCATGATCTACATATTCGACGAGTCGCTGGGGAAGCGCCTGCCGAAGATACTGAGCATCTTGGACCAGAAGACGCAGGCGCTCTGCGATGGCTTCGCAGAGCCTGGGGAGGCAGACACAGACTGGATGGCGCGCCTGGACCCCGCCGCCCACGTCCTGGTTACGTCGGACGGGAAGATCCGTACGCGTGCCTATGAGAGGGATGTGTGGAAGGAACGGGGCGTTACGGTAATCTGCCTTGACGCCACGCTACACGGGAAAATGCAGATACTTGAGCGGACGTGGCGAGTGCTGAAGGCTTGGCTCAAGGTGCGCGAGACGGTGGAGAAGAGTCCAGGGGGGTACTGGTACGGCCTGCGCGCCAGCGGCGAACTCGAGAGACGAGAGTAGGTCAGCACCATCGGACACGGGGCCCACTCATGCCCACGCCGTTCACGTACTGGTCGCCGACGTGAAGCGCCTCCCCCAGGCGAACAATAGCTCCCGGTGATACCCATGCCCGATGACTGGACGAACAAGCTCTACTTCGGCGACAACCTGCCAATCCTTCAGGAGCACATTGAGGACGAATCGGTGGACCTCGTCTACCTCGACCCGCCCTTCAACTCCAAGGCCACCTACAACGTGCTCTTCAAGGAGCAGGACGGCGAGGATAGCCCGGCCCAGATAACCGCATTCGATGAC
>JALGSS010000745.1:2931-3517 GCA_029821745.1 Candidatus Zipacnadia bacterium | reverse complement strand
CCGTTCCTGTGGTTCAGCGCGGCTTCGACGAGTCCTCGGAAGAGCGGGTGCGCGTGGTTCGGCCGGGATTGGAACTCCGGATGGAACTGGGACGCGATGAAGAAGGGGTGCTCGGGCAGCTCGAGTATCTCCACCAGGTCTCCCTCGGGTGACGTACCGGAGAAAACGAGGCCGTGTTCCGCGAGCTTCTCCCGGTATGCGTTGTTGACCTCGAGACGGTGCCGGTGGCGCTCGGAGATCTGCGTCGTCTCGTAGAGCCTCGCCGCCAGCGTGCCCTCCTTCAGCGTGCAGGGGTACGCGCCGAGGCGCATCGTCCCGCCAAGCTCGGTGACGTACTCCTGCTCCTTCAGGTAGATGATGACGGGATCAGTCGCGTTGTCATCAAACTCGCGGCTGTTCGCGTTCTCGATCCCGCACGCGTTGCGGGCGAACTCGATGCAGGCCGTCTGCAAGCCCAGGCACAGTCCGAGATAGGGGATGCGGTTCTCCCGAGCGTACCGGATGGCGTCAATCTTGCCCTGGATGCCGCGATCGCCGAATCCCCCTGGGACGAGGACGCCGTCGACGTCGGAGAGGTGGGCTTCCG
>JALGSS010000745.1:0-2920 GCA_029821745.1 Candidatus Zipacnadia bacterium | reverse complement strand
CGCACTTCGCACCCGTTGGCGATGCCTCCGTGCTTGAGGGCCTCCGTAACGGACAGGTACGCGTCCCGCAGGTCCATGTACTTGCCGACCATAGCGATGGTGACATGGTCGGAAGGGCTCGCGATGCTCTCGACCATCGCGGTCCAGTCGTCGAGCTTCGCGGGACGAGAGTCCAGGCCCACCGACTTGGTGACGATGTCGGCGATGCCCTGTTTCTCGAGCAGCAACGGGATCTCGTACAAGCTTCCGTCGGTGTCCTGGGCCTCAATGATGCTCCGTGTAGGCACGTTGCAGAAGAGAGCCAGTTTCTCTCGCGCCCCTTCATCGATCGGTGCTTGCGTTCGGGCCACGATGATGTCGGGGATGATACCGACATTGCGCAGTTCCCGTACGCTGTGTTGCGTGGGCTTTGTCTTCAGTTCCCCGACGGTGCTGACGAAGGGAACGAGGGTCACGTGGATGTAGCATACGTTCTCCTCTCCCTCCTCAAGACGCATCTGGCGGATTGCTTCGAGGAAGGGCTGGCCCTCGATGTCGCCGACGGTGCCGCCGATCTCCACAATCGAGATCTCCGCCTCCTGTTTCTTCGCTGCAAGGCGGATGCGGGACTTGATCTCGTCGGTAATGTGGGGGATAACCTGGACGGTGTGCCCCAGGTAGTACCCACCGTCTCGCTCCTTGCGGATGACCTCACCGTACACCTGGCCGGTCGTCACATTGGACACCTGGCTCAGAGGCTGGTCGATAAAGCGCTCATAGTGCCCCAGATCTAGATCGGTTTCGGCACCGTCGTTCGTGACGAATACCTCACCGTGCTGGAAGGGATTCATCAGGCCCGCATCGACGTTGATGTACGGATCCATCTTCAGGATACCGATGCGGAAGCCGCGGTTCTTGAGCAGGCGGCCGAGCGATGCTGTGGTAATGCCCTTCCCGATCCCGGAGATCACGCCGCCGGTAACGAAGACGAACTTGGAGGTCATGGCTTCAGCCCTTCGCGCTGTGTGTGTCAGTTGATATCATCATCCGCGGGTTCTTCTCGTGCTTCCAGCTCAATAGCCACATCGGCTGTGTCTTCCACCTCTGCGTCATCTGTGGGCGGCTCTTCAGCGGGCGGCTCTTCGAGCGCAGGCTCCTCGGGGGCCGGCTCTTCGAGCGCAGGCTCCTCAGCGTCGGCGGGGTCGTCAAGGGGGGTGTCGTCCTCGACTTCCGGCACCTCGAGTTCCAGCTTCTCGCTCTGCCGGATCGCCTCGATGTCTGCCCGCAACTGGCCCAGTTCCTGAGTGATTGCGTCGATCTTCTCGCAGTCAGCCAGCACGTCCTTGTTGTGGATCTTGCCCTGGCCGTGCAGCCCGTAGACCTTCTTGCCGATCTGCGTCACCAGGTCCCCGCGTTCGCGGTTGAGGTTGCGCATCTTGCCGGACAGCTTGCTGATCTCGGTTCGCTTGTCGATGGCGACGGCGAGGCTGTCAACGCCTTGACGGCTACGACGGCCCAGATTACTCACGACCTGCTTCACATCGTCGAGAAAGTTCGACATTGGCTCTCCCTCCCGGAATAGTGTCCACGGCGGGTTGGCGTCGAAACAGATTGCGGCGGGCACGGCATGGCGCGTATCGTCTCACGGTACGACAAACGCTGCAACTCTGACGCGAAGCCGACCTCACTAAGGCGGCCTCGCCCAAAGATACACCCTCTAAAGGAACAAATCCACGCCCGGGGCGTCTAGGCGCATGAGCCCTGCATTGCGGACCGATTCCACTGCTGCCCTATACTCCTCACCTGTCGGTCGCCGGTTGATCTCCGGATACTCCCGGGCGCGATGGCAGGGACGGTATTGAGCCATGACATTCACGTATGTGTCCCGGCTCAGCTCCGCTATCCAGCCGGCGATCTGCGGCGTCCCGGCGAGCCCTCCGGGTAGGACCAGATGCCTCACGAGCAGACCTTTCTCAGCGATTCCTCTCGCATCGATGGTCAGATCGCCGACTTGCCGATGCATCTCCGCCAGGGCCTCTCGCATCCGCATCGGGTAGTCCGGGGCGTCCGAAAGGCGCGCGCTAACCTCGGCGTCGGCATACTTCGCGTCCGGCATGTAGATGTCCACGGTTCCGTCCAGCAGGCGCAAGACATCCATACTCTCGTATCCACCGCAGTTCCAGACGATGGGCACTCGTAGGCCGTGCTCCGCGGCGATCCCCACGGCCTCGATCAACGCCGGCGCGAAGTGCGTGGGTGTGACGAGGTTCACGTTGTGGCACCCCGCCGCCTGCAGCTCCAGCATCATCTCTGCTATGGCCGCGGGAGACACGGGCCGGCCTCGTCCAAGTTGGCTGATGTCGTAGTTCTGGCAGAAGACGCAGCCAAGATTGCAGTTGGCGAGAAAGATCGTGCCCGATCCGCCGGATCCGACGAGCGGCGCTTCCTCGCCGAAGTGGGAAGCGTGTCCGGCCACGATGGCCTCGGCGCCGGATCGGCAGTACCCCGTCTCGCCCGCCGTGCGGTCGACGCCACACTCCCGGGGACATAGCCTGCACGGGGCCATGAGGCCCCGCAAGGCCTCCACGCGGGTCGCGAACTCGCCGCTCTCAACCAGCTTGAGGTACGAGGGTCTCATGATTGTGTGATATCGAGTGCGGACAGCGCCTCCTGCACGTCATCCATGACGGGGTAGGCGGTGACATCGAACCGCAGGGGCGTCACTGAGATCACCCCGGAGTGGACGGCGCGGATATCGGTGCCCTCCCCACTGTCGGTCTCCTGCGCAGTGCCCCCGAACCAGTAGTAGGGCCGGCCCCTGGGGTCATCACGCTTCTCGACGAAATTCTCGTAGGATCTTCGTCCAAGCCGGGTCACCTGTACTCCCGCGATCTCGTCCGGGGGCAGGTTCGGCACATTGACATTGATGAGCGTGTCCGGC
>JALGSS010000046.1 GCA_029821745.1 Candidatus Zipacnadia bacterium | reverse complement strand
GCGCAGGAGGACGCGGATGCCGTCAATGACCTCGGGGGGCAGATGAGTGATGTTGGCGATGGTGCGTTTCTTGACTTTGCCATCTTCGCGGTACGATTCGCGGATGAGGATGGTCGGGGTGGATTTCCGATTAGGAACGCTCTCGATATGCATGGCTACCATCATACATTGTCTTAAGCTCAATGTCCAGAAAGATAGGCTCATATACTCCTCAAGACATGGCTACATTCCGAGAGTGGTTAGGCGGCGGCCCAAAACCGAGTACCAGACCCAAGGGAACTTGGGGTTAGCGACGCGGCCTACCAGTATATCGACGGGAATATTCACTACTACCCGTTCTTCTGGCACACGTATCTCACGGGGGTCTACGACATCAACCAGGGGGCGCGGCAGGTGGCCCCCGCATCGATGAGCATTGTGCGCTTAGCGTTCCCGCTTGTGAAGCAATTCATCTTCCCTTGCGGCGTGGTGCGCTGGTCGAGCGAGACGAAGTTCCCGTTCTTCAACGGTGAGGGCATCTACGATTCGTCATATTGCCTGTACTCCGGCCCGAGCACCGACCGCATCCGCAAGAGCTTCCGGGTCCAAAAAGAGTACGCCGATTGCTTCACGACGGCAGAGCCGGAGCCGATGGTGCGTACACAGCGGGCCAACGTGCATGCGAACCGGTTCCCGGGGGCCGGACGGACAATCTGGACTCTCTACAACGCCCGCTACACGACGGTGCGCGGCCCCGTATTGACCGTGCCGCATAGGCTGGGCGCGGTCTATCGGGATGTCTGGAAGGACGAGCCCATCAAGCCCGAGATCACGGGCGACCGCGCCACGATATCGCTGACGCTCACTCCACAGGGCCTGGGCTGCATCGTTCAGGAGTGACCCGGGAGGCCACAGACAGCAGCGGGAAGGTCCGCTACGGCATATCGGGTACGCGACCTTGGTGCAAGCCGTGTGCCCGCAAGGTGCGGGACCACACCTCGTGAGGTGGTAGACGAGATGGGAGACGGCACACTGCCCGGCCGCGCCGAGCCCGGCACGCAATGCGAAGGGGTGCGCCACGGCGCCCGGTGCCTGCGCCTAGCGTCTGCCGGCCTGATCTGTGTACTGCGGAGGGCTGTCATCTGGCCCCTGGTGCTGGGCCTCGTCCCCAGTCTGGCCATGCCCGATACCGGGACGCCGCAGCTCTCTCTGGTGGGGTGGTGGCGTCTCGATGAAGGTACCGGAACTGTGGCACATGACCTGTCCGGCAATGGCCGCCACGGCGAACTTGTGGGAGGGCCGGCGTGGGTTGAGGGGCACGTGGGTGAACACGCTCTTTCCTTCGACGGCCGGGATGATTGCGTCCTGCTGCCGGACCTGGGCACCGTCGAGCAGTATCCGTTCACGTTCACGGCATGGGTCCGCACGTCCTCCACCGAAGACCGGGAGATGACGGTCGTCATCCAGGAGGACTCAAGCAATAGCGGGCGGCGTGTGCAACTGTACCTGTCCAGTCGGGGAGAGCCAAAGTGGAACGTTCGTAACGGGAACCCAGAGGTCGAGGTGATCCACTCCGTCGATGTACGCGACGGTGGCCGGCACTTCATTGCAGGCGTATCGCGCGCCGCCGATCGGCACGAGCTCTACGTGGATGCCGCGCCGCCCGTCCACTCGAACGCCTCCGTCGATCCACCGTCAGTCAATAGCACAGCAATCGGCAACTGGCGGAGCAACTCGCGCCACAGCAAGTGGTTCGAGGGAGAGATCGACGATATCCGCATCTACGACCGGGCGCTGAGGCCAGCCGAGATCCGCGAGATCATGGGACCGTTGCCCGAGTATCGGCTCACCGTTCATGGGGGCACGGGAGGCGGAGTCTACGCGCCTGGCAGGACAGTGAGCATCGAGGCCGGGCCCGCGCCCCCCGAGAGGCTTTTCGCGGGATGGCGCGGTGACACAGCCACCATGCAGGACCCGCAGGCGAGGAGCACCGTCATCGTCATGCCCGCGCGGGCCGCGCACCTATCCGCCGAGTACGAGGAGTGTGGCGAGGTGCTCTACAACGGCATCCAGCTCCCGAGAAGCTGGCCCCCACAACGTCAGAGGCTCGCGGCAAATCCTGCCCTGCCGCCGTACCTCGTGTCACCACCTGCGGTCATCCCGGTGGATGTGGGCCGGCAGTTGTTCGTGGACGATTTCCTGATCGAGAGGACCACGCTTTCGCGCTCGTATCATCGTCCTGAGTTCTATGAAGGCAACCCGGTCCTCACGCCGGAGGAGCCATGGGAGTGGGTGGGACGTGGCCCGATGGCGATCCCCCACAGCGGAGGTGTTTGCTTCGATCCAGCGGACGGGCTGTTCAAGATGTGGTACATCACGGGGTACCAGGAGGGCGTCGGGCTGGCGTTCTCCGAGGACGGCCTGCACTGGCAGCGCCCCCAGTTCGGCCATGTGCAGGAGGGGAGCAACCTCGTCTACGACAAGGGTTCCCGCGGCTCGACCGTGTGGCTGCACGCTGACGCCGAAGATCCGGCGCGACGTTTCGTGATGTTCTCGAGCCGTCCCGGAGCGGTCTGGTTCTCGCCGGATGGCGTTGAATGGGGGAAGCCCATCAAGACAGCCGGGCCCATACTCGACCGGACCACGATATTCTGGAATCCCTTCCGCGACGTGTGGGTCTACAGCATCAAGGCCACCTACGAAGGCAAGCGTGCTCGCAGGTACTGGGAGACCCCCGAACTGGTCGGCCACCCAAAGGCCACGTGGGCGGAGAAGGACGATCCCGTGCTCTGGGTCGGCGCCGATTCCGCAGACGAGCCCCGCGAGGATCTGCGCGTCCCCTGTCAGCTTTATTCGCTGGACGCCGTTGCCTACGAGAGCTTGCTGCTGGGGAGCTTCATCATCTGGCGAGGCGACTACCGGTCAAACGCGAAGACCGAAGAGGCCCAGCGCCAGCAAGAACTGGGCCGGCCCAAGCAGAACTCAGCCTGCATCGGCTTCAGCCGAGACGGCTTCCACTGGCATCGCCCTGACCGCCGGGAGTTCCTGCCCAAGCCTGAAGAGCCGGGGGCCTGGAATTGGGGGAACTCCCAGACCGCTGCGAAAAGCCCGCTGGTGGTGGGGGACAGGCTCTACTTCTACGTCGCCGGCCGGGGCGGACTGCAGTTCCCGGGCAATACCTACCAGGACGCAGGGGGCAGCACGGGTGTCGCGTTCCTGCGCCGCGATGGCTTCGCCTCGATGGACGCGGGACCGGGGCGAGGGACGCTGACGACGCGGCCGCTAACGTTCCAGGGCCGCCACCTGTTCGTGAACGTGGACGCCTCAGGGGGCTTGCTGCAGGTCGAGGTGCTCGACGAAGAAGGGCAGACCATTCATCCGTTCGGGCGCGACAACTGCGTCCCGATCTCGACCGACAGCACACTCTACGCGGTCCGATGGCGCGGCGTCGAGGACCTTTCACGACTCTCGGGCAGGCCCGTGCGCTTGCGGTTTCACCTGACCAACGGTAGGCTGTTTGCCTTCTGGGTGACCCCCGACTCTCAGGGCGCGAGCTACGGTTATGTGGCCGGGGGCGGGCCCGGCTTCACATCCAACCGCGACACCGTTGGACAGCGGGCGATGCAGGGAACGGGCGTAGCCCCGTTGGAAGAGAACAACTAGATCGGGACGGTCCAGCGCAGGATCGGCTCACGGGGTCGAATAGCCGGCATGTCGCAAGAGCGAGGTCCACAGGTCGAACCACCGGCGGGTGGAGTGGTACGCCATGTCGGCATGGTGTCCCGGCACTGGATTCACGGTCATCGGCAGTCTGAGCCTCGTGCCGTCGGCGCGGAGGAAAGTGTCGCCAAGGTCGTCTGAGTAGGCATAGACGGGGCCGTTGGTCTCCCCCGTGCCGTCGAGGGCCGCCGGGGTCACATCAGCGGCAGGTTCTGGAAGGCCTCGTGCTGCCGACCGCCTCTCTCTGACGCTGGATTACGGACGGCGGCAGCGTTGCCGGGAATTCCCCGGCCAGAGCGATGCGGTTGGCGACGCCATCATGCTCACGTCCCGGGCGCAAGTCGCAGACGACAGCCAGACGAGCAGTACCTGCCGTGTATACCGACAGGCCTGCCTGCTCCAGCAGTTCGATGGTCGCCGCCGCGTCCGGGGCGTCCCCGGTCACACCCACCTCGCCCAGTTCGCGTTCCAGAAGAGGGGAGACCACGCAATATCCGTGGTCTCGGGCCAATGACGATGTTAGAGCCAATGCGGTTGTCGTCGCCGCGTCACAGACGTGGGTGCCCAACAGGGCAGCCGCCACAAGTACAGTGCTAAGTAGGCGCACTCTCCGCATGACATCACTCCGTGACCTCCCGGCGATTGCGTTCCGCCCCCCGGGAGGATGTGGTCCCGGTGACGGGGGATGCACGGCCGATCTCGATCAGCGGCGTGGACCGATACGGCTGAAATCGGTCTGCCTGAATCCCAGACGGCGGGCCGGCGAGTCGGGAGCCAATCGGTAGTCGCCGGCCTCGGGGCGCGCGAAGCTGCGCAAGGTACCGCTCGAGCGTCTCCGAGGCATCGAGGAACATCCTCATGTCGTGCGGGTCCCCGCAGCGCTGATCGATGCCCTCCAGGAGTCCCGCCTCCAGAACCGGGCGCTCCTCGCGAAGCGTCTGCAGTGCGGTTGCCGCAGTGGCGAGCGCGCCGGCAAGGGCGTCCAAGTCACGCTCAGGCGCCGCGTACACGGCTCGGTATCTCAGAGCCGGCTCGCCCATCGCTGTGCACTTGGCGGCCACATGGCGGTGTATGCGAACGGCGTGTTCGAGCGCGCTGAGAGTGTCGGCGTTGCGAGAGGTGTCCGCGCGGAGTCGGTCGATGGCCTGGAGGGCCTCGTCGCACAGGACCTGGAGCTGATCCGCCTCCTGCAGCAGTCGGCGCCGGTCGTCGTCGCTCATCTTGTCGGTGAGGCCGTCGTAGGGACCGAAGAACAGGTGTGACACGCGAAACAGGTGCTGCCGGAAGGGACTGCCTTGCGTGTTGCACCAAGCGAACCAGAACGCCCGGTCGATGTCGGCGCCGATGTCTGCCCGCCACGGAACGCCGAGCCACACCGTGGCGAAGCGTTGATCGAAGAAGTCGCGCTCCGCCTCGGAGGACGACCAGGCGCACTCCGCAGCGTACGCGAGACCGTACAGGTAGTTCTCCGCGTTGCCGCCCCGGTTCATCCCCCAAGTCGTGCAGCAGGCTCCGGTGACACCGTGCTCCACCCCGGCGCGCGTGAAGCCGCGAATGTTGCCAAAGGCCAGCCGGTACGTCGGGTAGACATCGAAGTACCCATGGACCGCCGGACACACGTAGATGTCCTCGTAGCCACAATCCTGGAAGAACTTGATGGAGGGATAGGTCTTCTGGTCGCCGTAGTGCCGGTCAAACACCACTGCGTCACGAGTGAGCGTGTCGGCCACGCGGGGATGGTTGAGCACCTCATCGCCCCAGAACGCCATCCTTCGACCCCGCTTGGCCAGGAGCGTCTGGGGTACCGCAGTGGCTACTACGAGCGTGGCCGACACCGCCCTGTCTCTGAAGCTCACTCCAGGCGAGTAGCCCCTGGTCACACGATCCAGCGCCGCCTGATGTTCCGCAGGCTCAGGCCGAACAGGGCTACGCAGAACAGACTGAGCAGGACGAAGTTCAGGAGTGCAGGCATGATCATCGCGCCCTGAAAGGCGCCATGCAGCAGGTCCGCCCCGTAGGTCAGCGGCAGGGCGTAGGACAGCGGCCGCAGGAACAGGGGCAGCTGCGCGATCGGAAAGAAGAGCCCGCAGAGGAAGATCATCGGAAAGCGGAAGAAGTTCGAGAATGTCTGGGCCTCGAACACCTCACTGACCGATACGGCGATGAACAGGCCCAGGAAGGTTGACGCGACCGCGATCAGGGCGACTGTCGGCAATGCCAGGCCCCACTGCACCTGTGACAGGTCGGCGAGGAACGCGGCCATCACGATGGGTACAGCGGCATTGGCCGCCCCGAACAGGATCGCGCCCGAGGTTTTGGCGAGCATCAGCAGTTCCAGGGATATCGGGGCCAGGAGGAGGCGCTCGAAGGACCTGCCCTTCTTCTCGAAGGTCACGGTGACGGCCAGCATCGAGGTGGTCCCGAACAGCACCGAGACTGCCACGACGCCCGGCAGCAGAGCCATGACGCTCTCAAGCCCCTTCCCCGACTTGATGAAGAACATCGCTGTCCAGGCGAGAGGGAAGACCAGTCCCCAACTGACGTTCGGTGGCTTCAGGTAGTACAAGCGGGCGTCTTTGCTCAGTATGCTCCAGAAGGCAGTCCACTGCTTCATGCTTTGCCGCCACCCTCGCCGCCGGGCTTCTCTTTGTCCTTGCGCAGGGCGTCGACCTCAATGCCTGTGATCTGCACGAACACATCCTCCAGCGATGGGCGTACCTTGCGCGCTTCTACTACCTCGATGCCCTGATCATCCAGGCATCGGACGAGAGGCGCCACGCTGATCGGCCCGGCGGCCTCGACGCGGATCTGGCCCGGCCCGGCCGTCGTGACCGCACAGTCGGGACAGGCCGGCGCCAACGCTTCGGCCAGTCCGGGGTCAGGCTGAGAGACCGAGAGCAGCACCGCGTGGCGATCCTGAACCGGTTGCATGAGTTCCGCCACGCTGTCTGTGCGAACGATGCGCCCCTTGACGATGAAGGCAATCCGCTCGCACAGCCGCTCGGCTTCCTCGATGTAGTGGGTGGTCAGGAAGATCGTGGTGCCGTCGCGGTGGAGGCTGTCGATGAGCTGGCGCAGTTGCCGCGCGCTGGCCACATCGATGCCGGTGGTTGGCTCATCAAGGAAGAGTATCTCCGGCTTGTGGATGATCCCCGCCGCGATCGTCAGCTTACGCTTCATGCCGCGGGAATACCCGGCGAACTTCCTGTCGGTGGCGTCGGCCAGGCCGAATGCGGACAGCAGTTCCCGGGCCCGCTCCTCGCGGTCCTGGCGCCTCATGCCGTAAAGCGCGCCGCAGAAACAGAGGTTCTCGGACCCGGTCAACTCGGGGTATAGATTGCTTTCGTCCGGAACGACGCCGATCAGATGCTGAGCGGCCTTTGGGTTCTTCGTGCAGTCGATGCCGCCGATCATGATCGTGCCGGCATCCGGACGGGCCAGCCCTGTCAGCATGTTGATGGTTGTGGTCTTCCCTGCTCCATTGGGTCCGAGGAACCCGAACAGCTCGCCGCGCGCGACGGTGAAAGACACGCCATTGATGGCTTGCACGTCACCGAAACTCTTGCTCAGGCCCGCCACACAGATGGCGAGCCCTGGGTCAGCGCTCATATAGGTGTCTCCCGTTCCTAGACTCAGCGGAGCCACTCAGGCTATCCGCCCTTCCCGCATTTGGCTGCAACGCACGGGTGCCTCTTGGCGTCTCCGTGGCACTGCTTGATCTGCGCTGGGGAGCACTCCTCCGGTTTGCCCTTCAGCTTCTCGGGATGCTTGCAGCCTTTGCACTCACACATGACCTTCACTCCTTGGTTTGCTGGTTGAGGAAGCCCTCAATTGCCGCGGCCCAGGTACCTATGGTCTCTTCGTCGAGACTGTAATGCACCCAGTAACCGTCCTTCTCCGCACTGACTACCCCTGCCTCGCGAAGGATGCGCAGATGCTGAGACGCCGCTGAGTGGGTGATATCAAGTCTCGCTGCCAGGGCGTTGACGCACAGAGGGCGCTCCTGGAGCATCTGCACGATGCTGACACGCGTGTCAACAGACAGGACTTTGAAGATGCGAGCGAGTTCCGCTGCTGGGTCAGGACTTGGCATGGGGCCATCCACGCTTACTTGTGTAGTGGTTACGCGGACACTCTCGAGCCGGGCTGTCGCTGTTCCTGGACCAGATAGGTGTAGCCATTCGGTTGCCATATCCGAGTGATGCGTCCCTCGTCTTCAAGTCGCCGGAGACTGGAAGCGACCTCCTCAACCGGCAGCCCAAGGTTCGCCCGTATCTGTATCTGGTCCAGTGCCCCGCCTGCCTGAAAGAGCATCGACTGAATCTGGCCGTCGATATTCTCGCGAATGCTCTGCTGACCGGGATCCGCAGGAGCAGGTGTAACGCGGCTCCTCGTGTAGAGCCACCATACGAGCAGGGCAGCTCCGATCAACAGCACGACTCCCAGCAGCAGCAACGGCAGCAGACCGATCAGAGCCTGCACTCCACCTCCTGCCGCTCCGGCCATTCCCGATGTCCATCCGTGTCCCATGTGGCCTCCGTGGTGCATGCGTACTTCTCCCTTCCATACCGCCCTGGTGAAAGGCCGCGTGTGCCACGTGACTCCCGGCCAGTCTTTGCTCCGATGGCACCCTCCCCGGGTGCGGTCGAGCGCCCCACGGGGAAGCATCATCTGGTCAGCCACGGAGCACTATGTTAGTAGTTACGCATATACTAACATAATCGCCCCGCGGTGCCAATCGCTGTCTGCGCCATGTCAGGCCAGATGGACAGCGCATGAAGTAGATCAAGGGGCAGGTCGCGGTCATGATGGGGCGCAGTTCCATGCTCTTCCCTGGAGGTCCGGTGACGGTTTCATCCACCAGCAGTTCCTCGCCGGCCTCACTGGTGATGGCGAGACGGCACGGCACGGCAGCTTGTCCACGCACGCCCCCAGGTTGAGCTTCACCGAGATGCGCACGTCGTCGCGATCGGTGAGCACATTGCGCGCCAGTCGCAGAGACAACGCCGACTCAATGCCATAGTGGTGCAGGTAGACGACGCGCTTCTCACTGCCGGGAAGTAGTCTCTCCGGGCCGGCGGGGACCTTCGCCTTCCCGCCCCGTGTTGACGAATGCCACTGCCGTCCCCTAGGTCGCGATCGGGTACGTCCCGTACCGCCGCACGGCCTCGTGGAACGCCAGTACGCTCTGCCAGGGCACTTCGTCGGTCAGCGTATGGCACGGAGCGGCGATGTACCCACCTCCCGGCGCCATAGTCGCGAGGGTCTGCCGGACGCCCTCCGCGACGGCCTCGGGATCCGGCTGGGCTAAGACGCTCTGCGCGCCGACACCGCCCCAGAAGGCTATGTCCTTCCCGAACTCCCGCTTCAGTCCGCCGATATCCATCGTCTCTGCCTGGACGGCCTCGAGCACGTCGATCCCAATCTCGATGAGGTCCCTCACAAGGGGCGTCACATGCCCGCAGCAGTGGAACGCGATCTTGATACGGGGCCGGATCGCGCGGATGTGCTCGACGATCTCGCGGTGCCTCGGCCGGTACCATTCCCGGTACTGCGCCGGCCTCATCACCAGCGAACGCTGAGTCCCCAGATCATCGCCCATCCACACGATATCCGCGCCCGCCTGCGCGTATGCGCCGTAGATCGACGCCTTCCACTCCACGATCCTGTCCAGCACGCGGGCGAAGCCCTCCGGTTCCTCTTGAGGCGCCACCAGTGTCCGGAAGTCACCCAGCCAGTGCTTCGCCTGCTCGAACACGCCGCAGGCGTACGCTCCGCAGACGGCCAACCCGCGCTCCTGGAACTCCCGGGTGGCCCGGGAGGTCTCCGCGATCGCATCCGTTGTTGGCTGGGGCACCCATTCGGCCTCGGGCATATCCGCCGGGCGCTCCTCCAGCGCAACGCCCACGTACCGTACATCGTGGCCGAAGTGCTCGGCGAAATCCACCTCGCCCACGTGCCGGTGCAGTTCCTGAATCAGCTCATGCGAGGGGCGCAGGTTGAAGGGCACGCGGTTGGGTTCGCGATGCTCCAGAGCGGTCAGCACCAGTTCGCGTGAAGTGACGGTAGCCATGCCCGCAGGTTTCGCGCTGCCCGGCCTGCTGCCCTTCGGTGGATGAACGAATCTCATCGAAGAGCCGGGCTCTTGGGAGGGCACGCCCGCACGGACACTGGATAGTCTCCTGCCGGGGCGCTATCACCCGGCGTGCTCGCCTCGGGAACTGAATGGAGAAGGGGAGCAACCCGGCGCCAGTCACTGCCGGCACACCCGCTGCGCAGGGACGCGCCGGGGACCCGGAGGCGTAATCCCAACCAAATAGTCCTTCGCCGGCGCAACAGGCCCTACTTTTGCCGCCGGGGCCGGAGAGGGATACGCTCATCATGGGAGAAGAATGCATACGCAGCGAGAACACCTCGGGCAATCCCGGCTACTCTCGCCTTTACTCGCGCTCGACGCCCGGGCGTGAAGGAGTGTCCCCTATGCATCCCCATGGCACGTCGCACAGCTCTCTCAGTCTGACCGCCGCGATCTTCCTGCTACTGTGCGCGATCCCTCAGGCAGTCGGCGCGGCCTCGATGGAAATCTGGCCCTCGGAGCGCCGCAGCAACAATACCTTCTTCTGCTACGGGAACGACTGGAACTCAATGCTGATCACCATCTATCAGCAGGACTGGGGCAAGCACAGGCTGCAGATGCCTGAACAGTTTGCTGAGCCCACGATGCTGCACGTGACGCTCCCCGACGCCGTCGAGTTCCTCGGCGCGAGTGTCATGGGGATACCAGGCGTCGGGAGAGATTTCGCCGCAGAATCGGTGGCACGGGACGACAAGGCGTACCAGAAGATCAGCATCCCCCTGGACAATGAGACCCTCGATCGGCGGCTGATCAAGGGCAAGTACTACTACCATGTGTTCGTCTGGTTTGGGGCCCCCGAGACCCTCGACGACACGGTGACCTGGGAATTGACGTACGGCGATCAGCCGATGGCGACGGGCGCCAGCCGCCTGCTCACGGCCGGCGTGGTCAGGGATGGTCGGAAGCTACCCAAACGCTTCGGCTTCTATCCCTACGGGACTCAGACTGTGGTCCCAAATGGCAACCATGACCGCGTGGCCGACTTCTACCGGCGCTTCGGCATCTCTGGAATGGAGTCCCACTGGACGTACGGCCTCCCTGCGGACGAACCCACGAACCAGCACCTGATGTTCGAGGCGAATCGGCGGCATGGGGTCAAGAACATCGCCAACATGACGTTGTTCGCGAAGAAGTACGGGGGCAAGTACGGCGGTACCGAGGAGACGGCCATGGCGCGCGGCGGATTGGTTGCCGCGATGGACGAGTCCTGCGCGGGGCTGGAGAGCGATGAAGCTTTGGCCGACTGGCAGGCCGCCCACGGGTTCTTCGACATGACGCTGTGGGACTGGGAGCCGACGGGGCCGCGGATGTGGCCGGGCTACGAGGACAAGGCGACCATCGCCGCCTTCGCGAGGCAGCGGCGCATTGCCGAGAAGCTCACCCCCGAGCGGATACAGGCGGACTACCGCGAGGACTACGCCAAGTTCCGGATGGAACAGGTCTCGCGACCACTCTACTCGATGCGCAAGACCATTGATGCGGTCAAGCCAATGCTGTTCCGGGTCGAGCAAGGCTCCGGCGCGACTCGCCACATCGACTACGGCATCTACGGCAACGACTTCGAGGCCCTCACGCCGATGGTCTACCAGCCCCGGCCCATCAGTTACGCACGCAATCTGCTGGAGACGCTGGCCGGCACCAATGTCCCGGCGCGCAAGTTCTGGCCGGACATGACCATCGGGTGGAGCATGGCCTCGGTCCATCGGGAATCGCCCGAGGCCTTCTTGATGGACACGATCGTCACTGCCGCGGCGGGCTGCGGGAGCGTTAGCCACTGGCCCGGCGTCCATTACTCCGACGCCTCCTGGTTCGGGATACACGAAGGGCTGGCCCGGATCGCCATGGTGGAGGATTTCTACTTGGACGGCAGCGGCGTCGACACCATCGAGATGCGCGGGCTCGCGTACCGGGAAGAGACCGTCGACCTGGGGCACAGGACGCTGGTGCAGTCGGCCCCGGACTGGCGCGCGACGCTTCTTACCTTCGCCCACGAACTTGACGGAGAGTATGCACTTACGCTGCTCAACTACCATCTCTCAGAGGACGCCTTCGTCCGGCTGAGTGCCCCCGCCCTGAGCAACCTGTTCCTGGCCAACCCAGTCGAGGCCGTCTACCAAGTGCTTGATGATCAGGGCGTGGGCGTCGTGCGCGTGGCCAAGGAGTCCCCCGGGCTGTGGATCGCCACGAAGGACAAGGCACGCATCCAGGGCTGCCGAAAGATCGAGGCAGCAACCGTAGAGGCTGAGTTCGCGACGGCACGGGATGCCTTCCTCGCGGCCAACACGAAGAGTGAGATCGCGCTGGGCACTGTGCAGGACATCACCGTCGCGTATGGACTGACCGAGTTCGGGGGCGAGGAGCGTGTCACGCTCGATATCAGGACGCCGACCCAGAGCATCTCCTTCGGGCCCAGCGGCGGGCGCGTGTATGACTGGGCGGTGGAGGGCATGGACAAGTTCGTGGGCCGCGATGGGTTCGGCACGGACGGGATGGTGATGGATATGCTGTGGCTGCCCGCGAGTGCTCGTTGGAGCGGCGACGAGACCCAGGAACTCACCCTTGTCGAGTGCACCAACGACGGGCGTGAGGCACGAGTGGTCTATGAGGGCCGGCTCAAGACCGGTTTCCCCGGGATCCGGCTGCGCAAGACCTACCGTGTACCGGCGACGGGGACCTCCCTTTCAGTCGACGTCTCCCTGCGTAATGAGCGCGTCGACCAGACTCCGGCGAAGCTCGCCTACTGGTCCCACAGCGTCCTGGATTGCGAACGGACGCACTTCATCGGCCGAGAATTGACCCACGAGACGGGCAGAGGCGTCACCACAATCCTCGTCGCCGACGGGCTGCCGCAGGAGATGCAGCCCGACGTCCTCATGCCGGACAAGGTCATCGGCGCAACCGGCCGCGCGTACGCGGAGTACTTCCCGAACAGCCAATCGGGCCTCATCTTCCGCCTGCCGGCGAGCTTCATGAATGTGTATCGCTGGAGCGCCACCGGCAAGCCGGTATGCGGCAGTGAGTGGATGTCGCGGCCGCTGTCGATCCCCGCCGGGACGTCAACCGCACTGGCTTTCTCGATCACGGCGGTTCCCGAGGCGACCTCTGACTCCCTGCGGGCCGCCCTGGCGGAGGAGACCACGGAAACCGGCGCGGGCGGCAGTCTGCTTCCGTACGGCTTCGCGAAGCTGGGGGAAGATGGTCTCCCCTCAGACTGGCGGATTCGGGCGACCGGCGAAAATGCCGATGCCGCGAAGATCACAACTGAGCAGGATGAGACTGGGGCTCCGGTAGTAAGGGTTGAAATACCTCGGGAGGCGAGCGTCTACGTCGACACCGCCAAGCGCACTCGGCTGGACCCGGACGGCGACTACATGCTTGTGGTGCAAATAAGGGTTGAGGACCTGCACTACACCGGCAACTGGTACAAGAGACCGGCGGGCATCCGGATCTATGTCTACGGCACCAATGACAAGCACCGCTGGCTGGCGGTTCACGGCGATGGGAGCACTGACGGTTGGGTGACGGGCGTGTTGCCCTTCCCCATGCCGGATGAAGTGCGACCCCAGTTCGCGAGCTCGAATGTGCTTCTGCGGTGTTACAACATGACGGGCACCGTGCTGCTGCGCAACCCGATGATCCTGCGGCGACCGCCGGGCGTCGACATTCAGAATTCCTTCGAACTGGAGGACGGCACGCAGGTCTTCGGCGGCCAGCTACAATTGAGACGCTGAGCGCCGCCACCGGGAGTGCCGGCAAGGGTGTCTACAAGCGCGTCGACTTCGACACGACAGGCTTCGAGCGCCTGGCGAAACTGCCGGCCCAGCGGGGCGATGAGAAGGCGACCGAAGAGCAAATCCTCGAGAGCGAGACCTTCTTCGACCATGCCGAGCAGGGCCTGATCGGGCTGAAGGCCATCCAGGAGAAGTACCCGGATCTTGACCTCGTCGTCACCCACATGGACGAAGTCCCGGCAATCACAGGGCCGGCGAAAGGTGTTGCCGAGGCCGGACTCATCCCGACTCCAGCTTCGCGACCGATGAGGCATGATCTCCCTAAGCCATGGACCATCTTCCCTTCTCTATTGGGTCCCGCCGCCCTGGAAGCTACCATGACCCAATTCGCTTCGGCAGAAGACAAGGTACACTATCACAAGGTTTCCGTGGCTGCCACGGCGAACTGCCGCACTACATAGATCGCTGGTTATGTAACCCCATTTGATATGGGTTATCTCGGCCATGGACAACCGCGCCCTGATTTGCGCGCTGATCGACGCAGGCAGAGACCAGGCAGCAAGATCCGCCGAGAGGAGCAAGTGATGGACATCGCATCTGAACGTCTGAAAGAGATGCTCCGGCTGATGTACACGATCCGCGCTTTCGAATGCCGGGCGCGCGATCTGTATGAGGAGAACCGCCTCCGGGGCGAATTCCTCGGAGCGCTGCATTCATACGAGGGCGAGGAAGCGGTCGCCGTCGGCGCATGCGTTGGCCTGCGTCATGACGACTACGTCCTCAGCACTCATCGCGGACACGGCCACTGTATCGCCAAGGGAGCCGATCCGGCGCGGATGATGGCCGAGCTTCTGGGTAGGGAGACGGGCATCAGCAAGGGGCGCGGCGGCTCCATGCATATGTTCGACCCCGACCTCGGGCTATTGGGCGGCAACGGTATTGTCGGCGCGGGCATCCCTCTGGCTCTCGGCCCGGCCTTCAGCGCCCAGTACAGGGGAACCGACCAGGTGACTGTCTGCTTCTTCGGCGACGGCGGGGCATGCCAGGGAGGCTTCCACGAGTCGCTGAACCTCGCGTCTCTGTGGAAGCTGCCAGTGGTCTACGTGTGCGAGAACAATCACTACGCGGTCACCACGCCCATCGCCGAGAGTGCCGCATGTGAGATCGCCACACGCGCCATCGGCTATGGCTGTCCGGGAGCGTGCGTTGACGGCATGGACGTGATGGAGGTCCA
>JALGSS010000744.1 GCA_029821745.1 Candidatus Zipacnadia bacterium | reverse complement strand
GCGCTTCATTGACGGCCCGCACCAGGACGAATGCGCCCACGCGTAAGCAGGAACTCGGTCTCGCAGGGCGAAAAGGAAACGACCGACCCAGAACATAGGCCACTCATAGGAGCCAGATGACATGTACAAGCACATCCTCGTGACCCTCGACCAGTCAGAGCTCGCCGAGCAGGCGTTGGGGCATGCGGCGGCCATGGCGAAGGCATTTGGGAGCACGGTGCATCTGGTCTCCGTCGTCCGCGTCGTCACCCGCGAGTCTGCCGTTAGCGTCGAGCTTGAGGCCAAGGTCGACTCGGCCCGAGACTACATGAAGGGAATCCGCAAGCGCTTCATCGAGCAGGGCATCGAGACCGAATGGGACGTCTGCCAGGGCGATGTGGGGGAGCAGATACTGCTGTACTGTGAGCAGCAGGAGTGCGACCTCGTCGTCATGTCCACCCATGGGCGCTCGGGCGTGGGCCGCTGGGTCTACGGAAGCATTGCCGACCGCGTCCTGCGGTACGCCTCGGTTCCTGTCCTGCTGGTCAGAGCCAGCGAAACACCCGAACTCTAACTCTCCCACGAAGTGTGATAGCCAATGCCGCCCGCGCCGATCAGCCTCCCACGGAGCGAAGTCGCTGACGTGCTCCGATCCTACAACCAGGGCAAGCTGCAGTTCATACGCCCTGCGGCGGGAACAGCCAATCCGGCCGTAATCGCCGTCACCAGCACCGGGCAACTGTTCGTCAAACGACGCAATCCCCGGTACTGCTCCTCGGAGCAACTGAGCTACGACCACGATGTAATCCGCAAGCTGGCGCAGGCCGGTCTGCCGGTGACTCCCCCGAGGCACACGGTCCAGGGAAGCCGCTGGCTGGCACTTGAGGGGCAGATCTACGAGGTCTACGAGCTCATTGTGGGCACCGCCCATGAATACGGGAACCCGGCGCAGGTTTCGTCCGCCGGGAGCGTCCTCGGAGCCTTCCACACCGCGACAGCCGACCTCGAACCGAAGGCCCGCAAGCTCGTCTCTCGGCTGCACGACCCCAAGGCCTCCCTGCGCGGGCTCGCCTGGGCGCGGACACAGCTTGCTGACCACGGTCCGCCCCGTCCCGAAGATTTGGGGCGCGTGCAGCGTCTCATTGCCGTTGCGGAGGGCGTCTCTCGCGCGCTGCCTGACGAGACCTACTGGCGGCTGCCCCAGTGCGTCATCCACGGGGATTACCACCCGGCGAACCTGAAGTTCGACGGGGATGAAGTCGCTGGGATCTTCGATTTCGACTGGGTCGCCCGGCAGCCGCGGATGGTCGACGTGGCAGACGGGCTGGCCTTCTTCTGTGGGCGCCGCAAGCGGCCCACGGAGCCGGGAGATATCGTCTCCCTCACCCAGGCCTACGAGATCGACCGCGAACTCGCCTGCGCCTTCGGGCGAGGCTACGTGACCGGCATCGAGCCGACACGCGACGAGCTTGAGGCCCTGCCGCACCTGATGCGGGCCCGATGGCTGTTCTGCCGCGTGGACGCGATGGAGCGCAAGATTCCCGCCGAGCAGAAGCTTGATTACCTGCTGAATGAGATCGAGACGCCCCTCGCACAGATTGATGCGGCCTCTGAGTGGCTCGTGAGTGGAGAGTGGCTGCGGGTGTAGCGTTTGGGTGCGAACCGGGGGAGGAGAGACAGGTGTCCTCAAAGGTCGTCCTGTGGGATTTCGACGGGACCCTCGCGTGGCGAGACGGTCTCTGGCGCAGCGCTCTGAGCGCGGCTCTCGACAGCCTCGAGCCGGGGCATGGGATCGATCCGTCGAGACTTCGCGGCCGCCTGAGCGACGGCTTCCCCTGGCATGAGCCGGACAGACCCCATCCCGAGTTGAGCGATCCAGACCGGTGGTGGGCTCGGATTGAGGCGCGGCTTGCCCGAGCATTCGAGGAAGTGGGATACCGGTCGCCTCGATCTCTGGAACTGGCTCACCACGCACGCCACGCCTTCCTCGCCCCGGCATCCTACCAGGTCTTCGGCGACACCATCCCGACTCTCAACCGCATTGCGACCCACGGGTGGCGCCATGCCATCGTCTCGAACCATGTCCCCGAGCTTGAGGATATTGTTGAGGGAGTGGGACTCCGGGAGCATTTCGAGGTCGTGGTGTCTTCGGCGCTGGTGGGATACGAGAAGCCCCACCCCGCTATCTTCCATCATGCTCTCGCCCTGTGTGGGCGCCCTGAGTGTGTCTGGATGGTCGGCGACAATCCTGTGGCCGATGTCAGGGGATCCGAGAGCCTGGGGATTCGCGCTATCCTGGTGCGCAGAGACGGGGACGCGTTGCGCAAGTCTCCCGATCTCGTCGGCGCGGGGGACATGATCCTTGCGGAGGATGGAAGCTAACTGGCGGAGGCCGGGGCCCTAGCTACGGCTGAAGCTGGGCGAGAAGGGCCTCGGCGGACCGCACGTAGTGATCCGCCTGGAACAGCCACACATGCACGAGGAGTGTGTGGAGCCAGTAGATCTCTCGCCGCTGCTCGTAACCTTCAATGCGCGGGTGGTGGGCGTGGTACACGTCGAAGAACGTGTCGTCGGCGGTGTGCCAGATCTCCAGGTAGGCCAACTCGTATTCGGGGTGAGCGTAGATGCCCCCCGGGTCCAGGAATCCGGTGAGACGGCCCTGATCCACCATGATGTTCGTCGCCCAGATGTCGCCGTGCACTAACGTGGGACGTCCGGGCGCGTCGAGCAATCGCGGCACGGCGTCGACGATCGCATCTAGCCTGCGCAGCCCGGCGTCGGACAGAAGCCTGGTGCCCTCCAGGTCCTCGTAGTCTTGCCGCAACCTGCGCTGGAACCCGGCGGCCCAGTTATCGTGCGCGTCGCTGCCACCGATGTTGCCGAAGCGCGAACGGGTGTGGGTGTGCAGTTCGGCCACTGCGGCAGCCATCTCACGCTGCACCG
>JALGSS010000045.1 GCA_029821745.1 Candidatus Zipacnadia bacterium | reverse complement strand
TTCTCCCGGGACGAGTGGCAACAGTGGTTGCAGGAGACCTGGGGCTTGGTCAAGCTGGTCGTCCCGGTCCTCATCCCGGCGGTGCTCGTCATCGGCGCCGTCGCTGCGTTCATCGACGTGAAACTCGTGTACCGCTTGCTTGGGGCTGCGCCGGAAGGGAGCGGCTTCCTGCGACAGTTGCAGCCCATCGCCGTCGCCGACGTGTTCGGGGCGCTGATGTACTTCCCGATCCTCTCTGAGGTCGCGTTCACGAAGGCGTTCCTGAAGCTCGGGATGGACCTGGGACCGGCACTCGCAGTGTTGCTGACGGGTGCGGGACTGAGCCTCCCCGGTATCCTCATCGTGGGTCGCGCCATAGGCTGGCGCAAGGTCCTCGTGTATCAGGCGTATGTCATCGTCGCAACCACTGCAATCGCGGCGTTTTTCGCCAGCGAGGTGGGGCAATACTTGTGCGCGTGCATGATGGAATAGTAACCAAGCCTGCAGCACGTGTCTGGGGCGCGCACAGGCGTCCCGTGAGGCTGAGCGGCGATCCGGACAGATATGCTGAATCGGCTCCTAGAGAGCACACGAAAAGGAGACATGCAATGTCGAGGGTATGGTTGGTTGTGGGTCTGGTGGCCCTGCTGGGCACAATCCTGGCAGGTTGTGGTGAGAAGCCGACGGTCGACGTCGCGATGCAGCCGGGGGCGGGTGGCTGCGCAGTCGGGGATGGAGACGCGTGTCCCGGGAACTGCACAGAGGGCTGTCCGGAGGCCGTCTCAGGCAGCGTTAGGGTTTTTGTGCCCTGCGGGATGATCATCCCCGTGCGTGCGGTCATGGACAAGTTCGAGGCCGACAATCCGGACGTGACGCTCGAGGGCGTGTTTGACAATGCGGTCATCCTCGCCGAGAAGCTGGTGAAGGAGGGCGAGAAGGGCGACGTGTTCATCTCGCCGGGCTCGACGGAGATGGCGCGCCTGTCCGAAGCCGGGATGGTCGATGACAAGGCGGCGAAGGTCGTCGGGACCTTTGAACTGGTCGTCATCACCAACCGGGAGAGCACTCTCGCCATCGACTCCATCGAGGGCCTGCGCAATTGCAGGACGATCTCCTCGCCCGACCCCGTGCTCAACTCTGTCGGCGCTTCGGGCAAGCAGGCACTCACCGCTCTCGGGCTGTGGGATGAGCTGCAGCCGAAGATGGTCTTCACGAAGCGGGCAATTCAGTCGCACACAATGGTGGCCGGCAGGAAGTCCGACGCCGGCATCGCGTACCGCAACTGCCCGCTCGAGACCAATCCGGAGAAACTGAGCACGAGCACCGTCCAAGTCGCCGTTGCCTTCCCAGAGGACTCCTACGATAGGCAGCAGTGCCTGGTCAACGTGCTGAAAGACGCTCAGAACCCCACCGCCGCGCAGGCCTTCGTGGACTTCATCGCGTCGGATGAGGGCCGGCAGATACTCGCCGACAAGGGCATGACGGGCTGCCTGGATATGGATAGCTGCACGGTCGAGCCGGGCGAGGACACGGAAGCTGTGGTCTCCGTGCGAGCCTTCTACCCCGGAAACGATGCCCACGAAGAGATCCGCAACATGATCGAGGGTCTCTCGGACGAGTTCGACGGGAAGGTCACGGGCGAGTTCACGGACTTCACCAGCAAGGATGGCTTCGACAAGTGGCAGGCTGCTGGTCTGAACTGCGGGGCCATCCTCATCAACGATGAGCAGACGTGGAGCTATGAGAAGAGCGGCAAAGTGGTGCAGGTCACCTTCAAGATGGCAATGGGTGGCGAGTGGGAGAAGGATGACCTGTATGGCGTCATAGACAAGCTGCTCGCAGAGCAGAAGGCGGAGTAATCAAGTCGGAGGTGCACGATGTCCAGAAGACTGCAGTTGTTCGCTGTTGCTCTCATTGTACCCATCGCGTTCCTGTGGGGCTGCGGCAAGCCCACGAATGGCGCCGCCAATCTGACCTCGCCGCCGGGTCTCGCGAGTGGTGGCGGCGAGACGGACGTTGTCGCCGGCGACATGACGGTCTTCGTGCCATGTGGGATCGCGGGGCCCTACGGGCAGCTCAAAGCGTTGTTCGAGGAGCAGCACCCGGACGTCACGATCACCCAGGAAGTGGCCAACATCGACGTTCAGGCGCGAGCCATCGGGAACGGCAAGGCCAAGCCGGATCTCTGGATATCCCTCGGTGACCGCGAGATGCAGGCCGTTGCTGCGGCCGAAAGGGTCGACGGCGAGCCGGTCACCTACGCGTACAACTCCGTGGCGATGATCGTGCGCAAGGGCAATCCCAGCGGGATCGAGTCCCTGGCCGATCTCAAGTCCGACTCGGTCGAGACCATCGCCGTGCCCAGCGAGCGCAACAGCTCGGGGTACTACGTGCGGCAGGCCTTCGAGAAGGCCGGCGTGTGGGAAGATATCCAAAGCAAGCTCTGGGTGACCGACCAGCCCTCACAGGTGAAGATGCAGTTGTCCAGCGGGAAGGCGGACGTGGGAATCGTCTACTATCCCTGCAAGCAGGAGACCCGGACCGTCGGCGGCAAGCCCCAGGCGATGCACGGCAAGGTGCAGCTTCTCGGGCGGATCCCGCCGGACCTGTCGGGGCAGATCCCGGCCCAGGCGGCCGTCATCAAGGGCTGCGCGAATCCCACTGCCGGGAGGGCGTTCCTCGACTTCCTGTTGACGGACGAAGCTCAGGATATCTGGGAGAAGTGGGCCTTCGAGCGGGCGAAGCAGCCCGCTTCGGGTGAACGGATTACCCTCTACCTATACTGTGGCGCCGGGATACGCCCCTTCATGGACAAGGCGACCGAGCGGTACAAGGAGCTCCGTCCCAACGTGCGTATCGACGTGGGCTACGCCGGGTCCGGGTGTCTGCTCGGCCAGCTCACTTTCGCGCGCCGCGGCGACTTGTACATGCCCGGCGAGGACTTCTACCTTAACCAGGCCAAGGATCGCGGGTACATCGTCAGCGATAAGCTGGTCGGGTATTTTGAGCCGGTCCTGATTGTCCAGAAGGGCAACCCGAAGAATATCCAGACCCTCAATGACCTCACGCGCCCGGGGCTGAAGGTCGGTGTGGGCGAGCCGGAAGCGTGTGCTGTGGGGCGAACAGCGGAGGCTCTTCTCAAGAACGCAGGCCTGTGGGATGCCGTGCAAAGCAACATCGCCCTGCGGGCCGGGAACGTGCCGGAGCTCGGTAACGACGTGCAATTCAAATCCCTGGATGTCGCAATCGTGTGGAACGTCACCGCCGTTCAGGTCGCTGAGAAGTGCGACGCCATCGCGATCCCGAAGGAGTTCTACGAGCCCTCGGCGATCCCAATCGGCATCCTAAGCTTCTGCAAACACAAGGAACAGGCTTCCGCGTTCATGGACTTCTGCACAGGTGAAGAAGGCCAGAAGATGGTGGCTGAGACGGGCATGGCGCCGGCGAAGGCGAAAGCACGGGTCGTGGCGGGGGGATGAGTGAAGTCCGAGCCCGCGCGCAGGCATCGCTGTTCCGCTACTTGGTCATCTCCGGCCTCGGGCTGATGGTCGGCATCATCACGATCACGCTGCTGTCGATCGTGACCTACCTGAGCGCGTCTGAGTTCGCTTCGGCGGTGGTGTCGAAGGAAGTTCTCTTCGCGGTGCGGCTGACGGCGATCACGACCACCATCACCACGGGGGTCGCCGTGCTGCTGGGCATTCCGGCGAGCTATGCTCTCAGCCGCTACCGGTTCCCGCTCCACGCGCTGATCGACACGATCATCGACCTGCCCATCGTCCTCCCACCATTGGTGGCAGGAATCGCGCTGCTAGTGTTCTTCCAGACCGGCATCGGGCAGTGGATCGAGGCCCACATCATGCCCTTTGTGTTCACGACGCAGGGGATCGTGCTGGCCCAGTTCGTGCCGGCGGCGAGCTTCTCGGTACGCGCGCTGAAGTCGGCCTTCGACGGTGTGGACCCGCGCATGGAGCAGGTCGCGCGGACTCTTGGCTGCACCGAACGGCAGGCCTTCTGGCGGGTCACGCTGCCACTAGCCCGCAATGGCCTCGTTGCGGGGACCGTGATGACTTGGGCCCGGGCCGCCGGCGAATTCGGCCCCATCTTAATGTTCTGCGGCGCGACTCGCTTCAAGACCGAAGTGCTGCCCATCGCGGTCTTCCTCAACATGTCTGTGGGCAATGTCGGGATGGCGTTGAGCGTGACGGTTATTCTCCTCATCCTGGCGACTGTCGCACTGCTCACGTTCCGGAAACTCGGCGGGAGGGGATACCTATGGTGAGAAACACAGCGCTCATCGGCGTCATCCTTGCGCTGGCCGCCGGACTGCTGGGCGGTTGCGCGAGAGAGGTGCAGCGAGTGGTGGTGCGCGGCGGACCCTCTCTCGATGCGCTGTTTGCGGATCTGGCCGATGAGTACGGCAAGCAACACCCGGAGGTCGAGCTTGTCACCAACTTCTCATGTCCTCCGTGCGTGCTCTTCCAGCGCGATGGGCAACGGGCGCCTCTGGATGTGTTCGTCAGCATCGGACGGTTTGAAATGGATCGCTTGGTGGAAGCCGGGAAGATCGCCGTGGCACGCACCATTCCGGTGGGGCAGACCGGGCTTGCGTTGGTTACGTCTGCAGCCAAGTCCGAGCAGGTGCAGAGCCTCGCGGACCTGCACACAGCCGACATCGAGAAGATCGGCGTGGGTGATCCATCGCGCGTCGCCGTGGGTCACTATGCGAAAGAAGCTCTCGTTAAGGCGGGGATGTGGAAGGAGCTCGAGTCACGGCTCGTCTACAGCCAGAGCGGCTGTGAACTCCTGAAATGGCTGGCTCTTGGCCGGGACATCGACGCAGCCATCGTCTTCGGCGTGTGTCCGACATCCGATGGCGTCGGCAGTGTTCGGTCCGTCCAGGAGTTCCCTCCCGACGTCATTCCGCCCGTCCCGGTGTTCCTGGCCGTAACAAGGGATGCCCAGAACCCGGATGCCGCGAACAGCTTCGTCGACTTCGTGGCGGGGCCGGAGGCGCGCGCGATCCTGGCCAAACACAATGTGGACGCGATAGCCAACAATGATTGAGGTCAAGAACGCACACAAAGAACTGGGCCAGTTCTCGCTACGGGGCGTGGATCTGCGCATCGAGAGCGGAGAGTACTTCGTCGTGCTCGGGCCGACCGGCGCGGGCAAGACGGTCCTCCTGGAGGCCATCGCCGGCCTGCATCTGCTTGATGAAGGCGAGGTCTGGGTTGAGGGGCGCAATGTGACGGGGTTGGCGCCTGAGCTGCGCAATATCGGCTACGTGCCTCAGGACTACGTGCTGTTTCCGCATATCTCACTGCGCGACAACATCGAGTTCGCGCTGACCGTGAAGAAGGCTCCCAGAGAGCACATCGATGAGCGCGTGAACACTCTGTCGAACATGCTCGGCATCGCCCACCTGCTGGAGCGTCGTCCGCGAACGCTCTCCGGCGGCGAGCAGCAGCGTGGCGCGCTGGCCAGGGCCCTCGCACCTGCGCCGACCGTGCTGCTCCTCGACGAGCCCCTGAGCGCCCTGGACGAGGGCACGCGAGCTGAGCTCATCGATGAACTGAACGAGATCTCCGAGCAGACCGGCACCACCGTCATCCATGTGTGCCACAATTTCGAGGAAGCCCTCGAACTGGCCGACCGGATCGCGATCATGCGGGAGGGGCTGGTCGTGCAGGTGGGGAGTCCCGCGGATGTTTTCAGGCGCCCCGTCGACGAGTTTGTGGCGCGCTTCGTCGGCGCCCAGAACCTGTACCCGGTCGGCGCGGTGGACCGGCACACGAGCACCATCACTCTCGGCAGCGGCATCGTGTTGAATGTGGCGGATGTGCCGGAGGCCCCCGAACTGTTGGCCAGCATCCGGCCCGAGGAGATCTCGATCACGAGGACCGATGGGCATGCCTCCGGGGGCGAGCCGTTGAACGGAGACAGCGTTAACCATACTGCATGCACGGTGACCCGGGTTGACGATCGCGGCCGGTTCGTGAGACTGCGCCTGACAGGCGGACTAGACCTGACGGCGACGTTGACCCGCCAGGCCTTCAAAATGACGGGGGCATCAGAAGGAGCGCAGGTGGTGGCGAGCTTCGACGCCGCGTCTGTCCATCTCCTGCCCCCCAGCCCGGACGTCCCGAGGAGATGACGGTTCTGACTGGGAAGGCTGCGCGACTGGTCCTGTTGGTTGTGGGAGGAGCGCTCGTCTTGGTGGGCGGGTGCGCCAAACAGAGGGGAGCATCGCCTGTGACGCCACAGGCGCGTGCCGCCGAGCAGGTGATGGCCGGTGAGCCCTGCGAGTTGACGGTTCTCGCGGCCGCGTCGCTGACCGAGTGCATTGACGCGTTCGTGACGCAGTTCGAGGCGTCCCATCCGGACATCAAGGTCAAGGCCAACTACGCCGGAACGCAGGAACTGCGGATTCAGGTCGAGCAGGGCGCTCCGTGTGATGTATTCCTGTCCGCGTCGAAGTCCCACATGGAGGCGCTGACCGAAGGGGGACACGTAAAAGACACGCGCGTGCTGGCCCACAACAAGCTCTGTGTCATCACCGACCGCAAGGGCGGGAAGGTGAAGCAGCTTGGCGACCTGACCCAGGAGGGCCTCCGCGTTGTCGTCGCGACGGCGGAGTGTCCCGTCGGTCGCTACACGCGGGACTGCTGGGCCAATATGTCGGAGGCGGAGGACTTCGGCGCGGCGTTCATCGCCGGGCTCCAGCGCAACGTTGTCTCAGAAGAGACCAACGTGAAGCTCGTGGTCTCGAAGGTGGCTCTGGGCGAAGGCGACGCCGGGTTTGTATACGCGAGCGACGCGCTCGGCCAGGACGTCGATGTCATCGGCCTGCCCGAAGAGATCCAGGTGCGGGCGACGTACATGATCGGCATTGGGTCCGAGACCTCGGTCCCTGACCAGGCTACCACGTTCATCGAAGCGCTTCTGGGCGAGCCGGGGGAAGAGGCGCTTGCATCGGTCGGGCTTGAACTCCCGGAGTAGCTGTCGGCGTCGTTCCAGGAGAGCACAAGAGCGCAGGCGGGACGCCGCTCAGTGTAAGGCCATCGTTGGGTTTGGCTATACACCGGGCCGCGTCCCGCCGGCGCGTTCTGGCCCCGTAGCTTCCGCGGACTCCAGGTAATTCACCGGCAGAATCCCGGCACATGGGGGTGTTTGGCGGATTCTGGTGTTGACAGGATGCGATTTATCTACTATAACTATCGGCGATTATACCAAGAGCGCGTCTCGGCGCGAACCGTGGCGGCTTGAAGCCCGCCCGGCAAACACGAAAAGGCAGCTTTCGCGACCCGTGCGGCACCACGAGTGGTCCTCACGGGTCGTCGTGATTCCGGAGCACAGGTAGGCACAACACCACAGACAGGGGGCAGTCTATGTTTGCGAATGTAGCGGGAGACATCCGGGCGGTGAAAGAGAGAGACCCGGCAGCGCGCAGTGCGCTGGAGATCGTCCTGTGCTACAGCGGCCTGCATGCCATCCTGGCCCACCGGGTGAACCATTGGCTGTGGACTCATGGCCTGCGGATGCCGGCAAGAGTCTTCTCGCAGACCGCCAAGGTGTTGACGGGGATCGAGATCCACCCGGGAGCCCGGATAGGCAAAGGGTTCTTCATCGATCACGGCACGGGGACGGTCATCGGAGAGACGGCCGAGGTCGGTGACAACTGCACCTTGTTCCACGGCGTGACCTTGGGCGGCACAGGCAAGGAGACCGGCAAGCGTCACCCAACTCTGGCCGACAGCGTCACCATCGGCGCCCACGCGCAGATCATCGGGGCGATTGAGATCGGTGAGGGCTCCGTGGTCGGTGCGGGAGCCGTCGTGCTGGACCCAGTCCCCGACTACTGCACGGTGGTGGGCACGAAGGCCTACGTGGTCCGCCGGCGCGGGGAGCGCGTGTACGACTTCCGGCACGACGGGCAGCCGCGCATCGAGAACCCCGAAGTAGAGCGCCTGCGGGCCAGACTGCGGGCAATCGAGGAAGAGCTGGACGCACTCAGGAGCAGTTGCGCGCCTGTCGAGCCGTTGGCCGAGCCCACGGAAGACGCGCTCGTGGGAGTCTGACGTCAGGCGTCTGATCGTTACCGTGGAAGCGGCCAACATGCGGGCGGTGGACGCCCGCATTAGCAGGACACCATCAGGGCGATGTGCCCAGCAGACTCACGATAATGGGGGCAGCGTGCATGTCAGTGCTGGACAGTGCTCGAGAGCGTGTCGGGACACGCGAGCCGGCGAAGACCGGTCGCGAGAACACACCAAACACCTCCCTGGGGACCATGGCCGTGCGTCTCGGCGGCCGGCTCTCAGTGGGGGCGCAATGCCGCCGGCTGGTGGCTGAGGACAAGCTCTCACGCGACCGGTTGGAGGCGTTGCAGGAGAGGCGACTTGGCCGTCTGCTGCGTGATGCCTACGAAACGGTTCCGTACTACCGAGAGTTGTTCGACCAGCGGGGACTCACTCCTGGCTGTCTCCCGCCGAGAGAACTCCTTGGGAAGCTGCCGCCGCTGACCAAGTCGGACATCATGGCGAATTTCCCCGACCGGATTCTGCGCCACGGCAGGCGTTCCACGGGGTCGCAGCACTTGGCCAGCACGGGCACTACGGCGGACCGGACAGACGTGATAGTGAGCCTTTACGGGCAGCGGTCGCGTCTCGCACTGGTCTTCTGGCGGCATGCTCTCGGGGGCCGCTGCGGGGTAGGCGCCAAGCGCATCGAGATCCCCCCGGATGCATGCTCGCGCCTCTGCGGCACCGAGAACGGTCGCCCGATGGGCCTGATCGGGGAGATCAGGGCCGTTGCCGGGCAGAACCGCCGCCCCATTCAATCTGCACTCCGGGTGATTGAGAAGCGGCTGCGGAGCTCAATCCGCCACAGTCTCATCTACGATCAGACGCTGCCGCCCTTCGGACCTGACGGTACGTGTCTGGCTGAAGCCGATCTGCAGCGATATGTGGATGTCCTCCGCGAACAGCGCCCGTACCTCGTAACGGGCCTTCCCGCGTACCTGCAGCAGATCGCCCGCCACATCCGCCGCACCGGGCAGTCCGTCCACGTCCCGGTGATCCACCCGATGGGTGGTCTCAGCACCCCCGGATTGCGGCAATTCATCGCTGAGAGCTTTAGTGCAGAAGTCTACGAGACGTACGGATCGAGTGAATTGGGCGGATTCGCCTGCCAGTGCGATTCACGGGAATGGCTGCACGTGACGATGGGCTCGTACATTGTCGAGGTTGTCCGGGACGGCAGGCCGGCGAAGCCGGGGGAACTCGGGCATCTGATTGTAACCGGGCTTGAGAACCGCGCCATGCCCTTCATCCGCTACAAGCTCGGCGATGTGGGCAGATGGCACGCGGGGTCGTGCGAGTGTGGGCGCGAGACGCAGCTCATCGAGTGCAATGGCCGCCTCCAGAACCTGATCGTGACGGGGGAGGGCAGGCCGGTCACTGAGGAAGAGCTGCTGGACTTGGCCTACTCCGACCTGGGGTTGGAGCATTTCCAGTTGGTGGAGCGCAAGCGCGGGCAGTTCGACCTGAGTGTCGTGGCGCAGCCGGGGGAAGACCTTGACCAGGCCGCGATCAAGAGCGCGTTCAGCGATGCCCTCGACGGGCCCCGGAGGCTGGACGTCTTTCCCGCGCAGACGATCCACGCTGAGGCCACCGGCAAGTTCCGGTTCGTGAAATCAGCGTCGTACGAGGACTTCGCCTAATCAAGCCGGCGGGGCCGCGCCGGACCGCACTTCGGGTAGACCGCGGTCTCGGCAAGGCTCGCGCCGGTCGTTTCTCGTCGGGTCCCGGAAGGGGGCTGTTGACCGTGATTACAGGCAATGCGCTGGTGCTTCGCAATCCCGTTCTGTGGGTGGCAGCTCAGACATACGGCTGGGGGCGTTACCGCAAGCTGTCATCGCAAGATTCGCTGCCGCACCGTGACATGGCTGCCCTCCAATCCGACAAGCTGGCGAGGCTCCTGCGACACGCGGCCAGTTCGGTACCCTACTACCGAGATCTGCTGGCAGAGCGGGGCGTGCAGATGAACGGGCAGGCTCCTCGCGAGCTGCTCAGCCAGTTGCCGCTCCTCACCAAGCAGGATGTCGTCACGAACTTCCCGGACCGGATCCTCGCCCACGGAAAGCGGGCCGCCGCCTCGAAGCACATTACCTCCACAGGCACAACCAGCGACCGGATTGACATCGTGCTTGATCTGGCCTGCCAGAACTCCCGGCACGGGCTCGAACTGTGGTGCTACGATGTTGGTGGGAGCTGCCGCCTCGGCGCGCGCAGACTCGAAATCCCGCCGGATGCGTGCTCCCGGGAGTGTGGCGTCAATGCCCACCGGCCGGTCGGGTTCATGGACGAGGTACGCTGGGCCGCTGCCCAAAGCGGACGCCCGGTCAGGGAGTGGGCCAGTGTCGCTGCCCGCAGGGCACGCTACAAACTCCGCCAGGCTCTACTGAACGATGAGACGTTGCCGCCTTTCGGGCCTGACGGTACCCGGATAGCGCCCGACGCCCTGCAGAGCTATGTGGACGCCATCAGCGAGAAACAGCCCTATCTGCTGACGGGTCTGCCGACGTATCTGCACGAGATCGCCAGGCACATCCAGCGAACCGGGCAGTCAGTGCACGTACCGGTGATCCGGCCAATCGGTAGCGTCAGCACTCCGCGGCTGAAGAGGCTCATCGGCGAGGCCTTTGGGGGCGATGTCTTCGAGACGTATGGCTCCAACGAGCTGGGACCCATCGCGGTGGAGTGCTCGGAGCACCGCCGGCTGCATGTGGCCATGGGCTCATATGTGGTGGAGGTACTGCGGAATGGCGAGCCCGCGGCTGAAGGGGAACTCGGGCACATTGTCGTCACGTGCCTGGACAACTACTCGATGCCCCTGATCAGGTACAAACTCGGGGATGTAGGGCGGTGGCACAGCGGGCCGTGCGAGTGCGGCCGAGAGAGCCAGCTCATCGAGTGCAACGGCCGACTTCAGGATCTCATCGTCTGTGCCGACGGCTCAGCGGTGACCGAAGAGGAGATCATGGAAGCGTTCTACTTCGACCATGGTCTAGACCACTTCCAACTCGTGGAGCGGAAGCGGGGCGCTTTCGACCTGATGGTGCTGCCTGCCCCGGGCCAGGAGCTCGATCTCGAGACCCTCCGCGAAGCCGCGGGAGACTTGCTCGGGAATCCGAAGCGGCTGGACGTTTTCCCGGTCGATACCATCTATCCCGAGGCAACCGGCAAGTTCCGGTTCGTGAAATCAGCGTCGTACGAGGACTTCGCCTGATCGGTGCAATCAACTCGCAACAATCACCATGCCTGGAGCGTGACTCGATGAGCTTCGATGTCCTGAGCGTTCGCGAAGACTTCGCAATCCTCAAGCGAGAGATCAACGGACGCCCTATGGTTTACATGGACAGCGCGGCAACTTCGTTGAAGCCCCGTCCCGTGATCGACGCCGTCCTCGACTTTTATGAGAACCACTGCGCGAATATCCATCGCGGGGTCCACCAGCTCTCGCAGGAGGCGTCGGAGCTCTACGAGGATGCGCGCTACACGATCTCGCGGTTCATCGGCGCCATGGAGCGGGAGATTGTGTTCGTGCGGAATGCGTCCGAAGCCCTCAATCTCGTCGCCCACAGCTTGCCGATCGACGGCGCAGTGCTAACCACGACTGCGGAGCATCACTCAAACCTGCTCCCTTGGGGACGTCGCAATGAGGTCATCGTCGTGGACATCTCGCCGACCGGGATACTGGACCTGGAGGACCTGGCGCGCAAGCTGAAGGGCAACAAGGTCGGTCTGGTATCAGTCACGCATGTGAGTAATGGGCTCGGCGTCATCAACCCGGTCAAGCAGATCGGTGAGATGGCCAGGGCACATGGCGCGTATTTCCTCGTCGATGGCTCACAGTCCGTGCCACACATGCCGGTTAACGTCCACGAGCTGGACTGCGATTTCCTCGTGTTCAGTGGCCACAAGATGCTGGGGCCCTCGGGCGTTGGCGTGCTGTACGCCCGCTCCGAGCACCTTGAGAGCATGGAACCGTTCCTGCTGGGCAGCGACATGATCAGCGAAGTGCATCTCGACGGCTTCAAGCTCGCTAATATCCCCTGGAAGTTCGAGGCCGGGACACCCAACATCGAGGGTGCCATCGCTCTTGGCGTGGCCGTCGAGTACCTGGAGGATCTCGGCATGGACGCCGTACGGGCCCACGAGCGGGAACTGGCCACTCTGGCTCTCGAGGGCTTCCAGCAGATGCGCAATGTCCAGCTTCTGGGGCCGACTGACCCGGATATCCGCAGCGGCGTCATCACCTTCAAGCGACCGAACATCGAGGCCCATGCCTTCGCCAAACTCCTGAGCAACCGCTACTCGATCCTCATCCGGTCCGGCTTCCACTGCGCCCAGCCCCTCTTCGAGACTCTCGGGGCGGGGGAGTCCTGCCGGGCCTCCCTGTACCTGTACAACACGACGGAGGAGGTCGCAGCGTTGGTCAGCGCTGTAGACGCTCTGTCGCAGGTGGTTTAGTCGGGCCCCCTCATATCTGCTCCTCGACGGACTGTGTGCGCCCGGGTTCTCCTGGCCGGCGCGACAGGATGATGTATTTTCCCAGTGGAAGCAGGAGTGTAGTCCATGAGTGTCGAACTATTGCGCGGAAGAGGGGCGGAGGACATATCGACGACCAGGTTGCCGCTTGCCGGCCGGGCCCGTGGTCAATGATGACCAGGGGCGGGCAAGAGAGGCGACCTGTGTTTGTGCGCACCGCGAATCGTGTAGACGCGCCACGTGGCAATGACACTAAGAGGGGTGGGCACCCATGCTCATCTTCGGGCCGGCCCGGCGGCTGCTGTTCGGCTTGACCCTCGTCGGAATCTGCGTAGGGGCGCTGGTGCTTGGCGTCGGCTGCGGGGGCGGAGGTGGCGAGCACGGGCCGCCAGTCGGCACTGTGTCCGTCATGATCCACTGGCCCCCCATCACGGGTGCCGGCGCCGTTTCCCCCGCTGTGATTCCCGAGGCCACCCAGTGCATCTCTGTGAAGCTGTCGAACGCCGCGAACTGGACCGCCGAAGGCGTCTCAACGCGTCCGTCCGGCGCCACGCAGTCCACCATCACCATCATGGATGTCCCGTCCGGCGAGGTGCATGTCCACGCGGGCGCCTACGATGCCTTTGTTCTGGGCGCCGGCGGGGCGATTACCCCTTCAGGCAACCTGCTGGCCTGGACGACCCATGATGTGACGGTGCCCGCCAATGATGCGGTGGAGATCGGGTTTTCACTCAGCACCGACCCGGCCCGCATCGAGGTCAGCGCAGGTGGCGCGAGTACCGACCTCATGGTCGGCGATGATCTGCCGCTGACGGCAACGGGCTTCGACGGCGACGACAATCTCCTGTTCATCCCCACGTTCACCTGGACCTCGAGCACGCCCGCTGTGGCAACTGTCGACGAGGCAGGGAAGGTGCATGCAGTAGCCCCTGGAGCCGCGACGATGCGCGCGAGTGTGGGCGCGGTCTACGGCGAGCTGCCTGTCACCGTGAGGGCGCTTCCCACTGTTACACTAACGGCTGACCCGACGTCGGTGATCGCCGGTGGGAGCACGACCCTGAAATGGACGTCGACGAACGCGGACACCGTTGTCTCATCGGACTTCGGGGCTGACGGGGTCGCCGGCGAGGCAACGGTTACCCCGGCTGCGACCACGACTTACACGATCACCGTGAGTGGACCGGGCGGACAGTCGACCGCTACCGCGACAGTCACCGTGATCGCCGTGACGTCGGTGCAGCTCGTGGCCGACCCGCCGACCATCACCGTCGGGCAGACCACAACGCTCCGATGGACCTCCACCAACGCGGACACCGTGGACGCCTCGGACTTCGGCGCGACGACCGTGGCCGGTGAATTGGCGGTTCAGCCGAACACGACAACCACCTACAGCATCACGGTGAGCGGACCGGGCGGACAGGCAACGGACAGCGCGACGGTCACGGTCACCCCGCTGCCGGCTGTCTCGATCATCGCGGATGACCTGACCATCATCGAAGGTCAGAGCACCGTTCTGCGGTGGACTTCAGTCAACGCGGACACCGTCGACTCTTCGAGCTTCGGGGCGACCACGGTCACAGGCCAGCAGACCATCTCCCCGGCGGCGACCACCACCTACACCATAACGGTGAGCGGGCCTGGCGGACAGGCGATGGACCGCATGACTGTCACCGTCATCCCGCCGACGACCGTGACCTTGACTGCTGACGATACTTCGATCATCGAAGGCCAGAGCACCACCTTGCGCTGGACGAGTACGAACGCGGACACGGTGGTGTCATCCAACTTCGGCGCGGCCACCGTGACCGGTCAGGGGAGCGTATCGCCGAAAGCCACGACGACGTACACGATCACGGTCGGCGGGCCTGGTGGGCAGGCCACGGACACGGTCATCGTTACTGTCATCCCGGCGACGACCGTCAACCTGACTGCTGATCCGGCCTCGATTCCCGAGGGCGGGCGGACGTTGCTCAGCTGGACGTCCACCAATGCCACGAGTGTCGTGTCGTCCGACTTCGGCGCGAACACGGTGAACGGGCAACTGCTGGTCAGCCCGG
>JALGSS010000743.1 GCA_029821745.1 Candidatus Zipacnadia bacterium | reverse complement strand
GACCATCGAGCAGGCCATTGAGCGTGCCGGGACCAAGCTGAGCAACCGCGGGTTCGAGGCCGCAAACACGGCGATCGAGACCGTGAACGCACTCAAGCAGATCGGTTAGTGCCCCTTCGCGTCTCGCATCATTCGCCGACTCCCGCGTGTGTGCCGCACCGGCCGAGGCCTCCGGGAACGTCTTGCCGGGCGTTCGGCGTTGTACTGCAGTGAGTTGAGCCAACTCAGCGCGAAGTCGATGCTCCGCGTTCCCGTGCCCTGTGCGGGGAGCGAACAATAAAGCGGCGCGCTTAGACCATTGAGCGCGTCGCTCTGACTACCCTTGGAATAAGCGCACGCTGGAGGGCTGCTATGAGCGGCAATAGAGGTCCCGGGGCAGGTTCAGTTATCGTGCTGGCGCTAATCTTCGGGGTCCTTGGAGGCGGCGTCGGTGGCTGGTTCTTCGCGAGGACCCAGGTGCAGGAGCCCCCTGCGCCCGTTGTTGTGGCGGCCCAGGGGACAGGCGGCGTCGCAGGCGCTCAGGCGGTTGTACAGGTATCGACCGAGAAGGACGCGATCGTCAACTCCGTCGCGGCCATCAGCCCCTCCGTCGTGAAGATCATCGCGCAGCGCGAGCCCAAGAACTGGCAGGAGTTCTGGATGTCGGGCGGCATGATCGAGGGTGTGGGCTCCGGCTTCATCTTTGAGTTCGAGGGGCGCAAGCTGGTCCTCACGAACACCCACGTTCTCGGCGACTTCACCGACTTCACCCTCAAGTTCACCGATGGCCGCGAACTCAAGGCCCGCCCCCTTGGTCGCAAGCAGGCTGAGGATCTTGCGGTGCTCGAGATGATCGATCCGCCCGACGACCTTGTCGCTGCATCTCTGGGCGACTCGGATAAGTTGAAGCCCGGCGAGTGGGTCATCGCGGTCGGGAATCCCTTCAACTTCGATAACACTGTGACCGTCGGCGTCGTCAGCGCTGTCGGCGTGCGGCCCGTCGGCGAGGTGGAGCGGAAAGTCATTCAGACCGACGCGGCCATCAACGCCGGCAACAGTGGCGGGCCTCTCGTGGACACCGCCGGCAACGTCATCGGAATCAACTTCGCGATCTTCGATCCGCAGCGTAACCAGGTGGCCACCACCGTCGGCATCGGGTTTGCGATCCCCATCAACCAGGCTAAGGAGCTCCTGTACCTGCTCGTTCACCGGGGCCCGTACGTGGGCTTGCCGACGAAGCTCATCGAGCCTAACAGCGTGGCCTTCTCGCGCTACTTCGGCCTCGCCACCGACCAGGGCCTCGTTGTCATGGGCATGTATCGTGGCGGCCCGGCCCACGAGGCCGGCCTCCAGGTGCACGATGTCATCGTGGCGGTCGACGGAGAGCCGGCCACGAGTCTCGACGCGCTGCAAAAGACCATCTTCAAGCACAAGATCGGCGACACGATTAGCTTCACCATCCAGCGCGGCAATCAGGAGATGGAGGTGGACGTCGTCGCGGGCACGGCGCCCGACGGCATCTACTTCTGAGCCTGTCCGAGTGATGCCCATTTCTACGTGACGTGGTGGGCGGATTGTCCCTGAATGGGCGGCATGAGGAAGACCTATCGGTCGTGGAATCTGGTACTGCCGTTGGGGCCGGCTAGTCTTGCCGGTTCCTCCGAGCACTGCATCTACTGCCTCACGAGGGAGTGCCTTTGCCACAACGCCCAGGCTGATGTAGTCAGTGACGCGTGGCCCTGAAGTCAATCCCGCCGCGGTGCGAGGCATCTGTGCCACGCCGCAGGAGGGCTTGAAGCTCCCCCTGCGGCGCACCATCCGCCAGTGGGCAGAGTCGTCCCCCGCCGCGCCCAAACGGCGCGGTCTGCGTCTAATCGTCCCCTTCGCTTCTGAGCATCTCCACCTGTTCGAGTAGCCAGCGGCCGACGCCCTCGGCATCCTCGAGGGACAGCAACACGCCTACCTGCAATTCGCGCGCGACCCGGGGTATCGTGCCGTCGACAGCCGGGCTGCGCTCGAGTTCCGTCCCGAGTTGACCGTCCTCGGTCAGGTCGTGGGTAATGGAGTACGGCGCCGAGGGGATGTCCACGAAGAAGTTCACCATGATGCGGCCGCGCGGCGTCGGGCCACCCCAGGCTCCGTCCGCCGGCATCAAGCGGTAGTGGGGGGATTTCTCAAACTCGATGCGAACCTTGGGTTGTTCCTCCATGATGACCTCCGGTTGTGGGGCTGGGAAACGTACGCGGGCTGCTGCTGCGGCCCCGTGCTGCTAGCCCGGGACATGAATAGCGTTGAAGATCTCGACTCCGGCCAGGGTCAGTCCAGTGACGATCCCACTGGATATCATCACGCCGAGAAACATGCACAGGACGACCTTCGCGAAGGGCATGCGGAACACTGCGGCGACGACGCTCCCGGTCCACGCTCCGGTCACCGGCAGTGGTATCGCCACGAACAGCGTCACCGCCAAGACGCCGTACTTCTCCACCATCTCGCGCCGCTTCTCCGCGCGGCGCTTCAACCACCGCAGGAGGGGGCCGACCAATGGTGTCTTGTCGAAGGTCAGTGTCATCCAGTTGAAGGTCGGGACGATCCAGAGCACCGATAGCACATTCGCCAGGATCGCGATGGGCAGACACGTCCACAGACTCATATCGTAGTACGCCAGCCCCACCGGAATTCCTCCGCGCACTTCACTGATCGGGGCGGCCGACAGGATCACGACTACGAGCCAGTGGGGCAAGTTCTCTATAGCATGCCATAGCTGATCCGCCAAGGCAGGACTCCTCTATGCGAAGCGATTGACCGCGTGGGTTCCGCCACGTTCCCCTGCCCGTTCCTCGCGGAGAGCCGACCACCAAAGATTACACCGTTTGGGCAAACCATTCAACGGGTGACCTACCCCCGGCCCCTTCCTGAGAGGAAGGGGAGAAAGGCGACCTACCCCCGGCCCCTTCCTGCGAGGAAGGGGAGAAAGGCGACCTACCCCCGGCCCCTTCCTGCGAGGAAGGGGGGAAAGGCGACCTACCCCCGGCCCCTTCCTGTGAGGAAAGGGGGGAAAGGCGACCTACCCCCGGCCCCTTCCTGCGAGGAAGGGGGGAAAGGCGACC
>JALGSS010000742.1 GCA_029821745.1 Candidatus Zipacnadia bacterium | reverse complement strand
CCCAACTCGTCAAGCTGCTCGAACCAGGCATCGGGCTCGTAGACCCCGCCGCCCCAGACGCGGAGCATATTCAGGTTCATCCGGCGAGACATGTCGAGCAGTTGCCGATGCTTCTCGCCCTCGCCGAGAGCGTGGTAGCAGTCCGCCGGCGTCCAGTTCATCCCCCGGGCGAAGAACCGTACGCCGTTCAGTTCGAAGACGTAGGAGACCTTCCCGTCGCCCTGGTCCTCCTCGACGAGGCGGATCGTCCGGATTCCCTGCTTGCGGGTGCGCTTGTCAAGAAGCGTGTCCCCCTCGTACAGGGAGATGGTCAGTTCGTAGAGGGCGGGCGTGCCGAGGTCCCAGGTCCACCAGAGCCGCGCGTCCGGCACGTCGAACTCGAGGCGTGCGGCACGCTCTGCCACCTGTGACCTCGACTTGAAGTGGCTCTCCTCGCAGACACCCTCGACAACGACGGTGAGTTCCCCAACGCCTTCGCCGAGGACCTCGACATCGACCTCGTGGAGGATCGTGGCGTGAGTGCCCTCTTCAGCGAGAGGCGATGCGGGAACGGGAGTGATCCGGGTCGCCCGGAAGAAGTCGTCCCCGATGCGTGCGCGCTTCGCCGCCACCAGCTTGACCGGGCGCCAGATCCCGGCGGTGACGATGCGTGGCGCGATGTCCCAGCCGTAGCACTGGTCGAGCTTGCGGGCCCACAGGCGTTCATCTGTGTTCATCGAGGCGTGGGCGTCATCCAGGGGCAGGTCTTTGACGGCCTCGATGGGTGAGGCAAGACGCACGATGACGGTGTTCTTCTCCCCCGGTAGCAGCACATCGGTGACGTCAAAGCTAACCGGGGTGAACATGTTGTTGTGGGCGCCGACTTCCTCGGCGTTGAACCAGACGGTGGCGAAGGTGTCCAGGCCCTCGAAGACCAGCTCCACTCGGTCTCCGGCGAAATCCTCGGGTACCGTGAGTTCCGTGCGATACCACCACTCGTGCCCCTCGAGGTCGTACAGCTTCTTCGTGTTCCTCTCGAAGAACGGGTCCTCGATGCGGCCTTGCGCGAGCAGATCGTGATGGGCGCAGCCGGGCACGGTTCCCTCGAGCCACGGGATGCCCTGCAGTTCGCCGATCCGCCCCTGTCCGTCGCTGCAATGCCACAACTGCCAGGTTCCATTCAGGCTGATTGTCTTCGGCATGATGTCCTCCATCCCGCGTGGGCGCCAGGTGAGCCAGATACGTGTATTCGGAAGGTCGGCAGGACGCAATGGGCGCCCGAGTCAGGAGCGGCCGACGCGCATGGCCACGCACAGCGCGGCCACATCGCCGATCCGCTCGCCGAGTTGGGCCGGAACAACCCGGCAGATCTCGGCGGCGCGGGCGAGGGCCTCGCGCGCGATCACCCCTCGGGCGGGCCCCAGATACAGATCCCCCAAGCGCACCGCGAGGCTGCCCAGCACGATTACTTCGGGGTTGAGGATGTCGATGAGGATCGACAGCCCCTCCCCCAGTCTCTCCCCCGCTTTCCGGAGAATCTCGTTGGCCGGCGGGTCGCCGGCCTTCGCTGCGTCGGCAACCTGCTTTGTCGTGACAGTTTGCCCCGCGGGCAGATTCAGCAGAACGGACTGCGTGCCCCGCGTCCGGCATTCGGCGATCATCCCCTCGGCGAGACGCGCGATGCCTGCGCCGCTACAGAACCCCTCGAAGGACCCGCGCTTGCCGTAGCCTTCCGGCCCATCGGCCGCCAGGCGGATGTGCCCGGCTTCCCCGGCCATGTCATTCGTGCCGGAGTACAGGCGCCCGTCGAGAATGAACCCGCAGCCAAGACCGGTACCCGCGGTGATGAAAATGACATTGCCAAAGCCGCGTCCCGCGCCGAACTTCCATTCTGCGAGGGCTCCCGCGTTCGCGTCATTCTCCAGGTAGGTCGGCAGGCCCGTGTGCTCCCGGAGGATGTCCACAATAGGGACGTCATCCCACCCGGGCAGATTCGGCGGGCCGAGCACCACCCCACGTGCACTGTCCAGCGGGCCGCCACAACTCACGCCCATCGCCGCGATGTCATGACCCTGTCGGAGTTGGTCGACCGCGCACGCGATCTGCTCGACGACGCTCTCGGGGCCTGCGGCGTGGTCGGTCTCGAAGGCAGTTCGCTGGAGAACCTGAGCCTTCGCATCTCCCAGGAGCACGGCGGTCTTGGTGCCGCCGATGTCGATGCCTATGAACGCTTGTGCCGGCGAGGAGGGCTGCATTGGGTCGGGCGTCTCCCTGAGGATGACCGTCGGGCGTCTGTTCCGCGCGGAGCCCGCGTTCACCTGCTTGAAGGGAAGGCAAACGCCGCCGGTCTGATCCTCAGCCGCATTGAGCAGAACGAGTTGAAGACCCGGGAGAAGCTTCTCGAACTGGAGCTCCGGCTTGCGGAGATGTCGGAGAAGATGCCGCCGGGCCAGGAGGCGTGACGGACGGCCCTGCGCTCAATGCGAAACGGAGCCGATGGGCATGTGCCCCACCGGCTCCGTGATTCCCCAGGGAAGAGCCCGTCACTACTTCACGCCAAGCTCAAAGGTGCGAGGCTCGGGGAGATCGATCATGTCGATGGCCTTCACAGGGCAGAGCTCGACGCACAGGCCGCAGCCTTCGCACTTCTGCTCGTCCACATAGTGCTTCTCATCACCGGCCACAGCGGCGCCGTAGATGCACACACGGCTGCACACGCCGCAGTTGACGCAGGTTTCGGCGTTGATGGCCGCGACGCAGTCCTGGGCCCGCTCGATGTCGTCGTTGCCCTTGATTTTCGGGCAGACCGCGCCGCGGAACTCATCGAGTGTCTCGTGGCCATGGCGGTCCATCCACTCACCGAACTCGCCCAGGATCTTGCCCACGACCTCATACCCGTCCATCACGATGGCCGTGCAGACCTGGACCGTGGTGGCTCCCGCGAGAATGTATTTG
>JALGSS010000741.1 GCA_029821745.1 Candidatus Zipacnadia bacterium | reverse complement strand
GGGAGAGCTCATCACACCATCTCCGGGAACTGCCATTCATACTTGCGCCAGACGAGCACCCCGATGAGGAGAATCGCTGCCGCCCAGAGAGCGCTGATGCCCAGGTACATGGGGAAGTTCGCGATGGGCCACTGCCCGCCGTGAAGCAGCGCCGTGCGGTAGCCGATGAACAGCGGGGTGAGTGGATTGCCCACCAGGTAAAGCTGCTTCCAGATGGGCCCGATGCGGTCGCTGGCCATCACCATGTCAATGGTGTAGACGATGGGGCACAGGAAGAAGAAGAGCTGGATGAAGGAGCCCAGGAGGAACTTGATGTCCTCGTAGTACATGTGCAGTGTTGCGAAGAGCAAGATGAGGCCCAGGGTCAGGGCAGACTGGATGACCAGCAATGGGATGACCCACAGGAAGTAGATGTTGAAGTGAACCGGGAGGACCAGGAAGATCACAAGCAGCACTGCGAATCCCAGGGCCAGGTGCACGAAGTTCGAGCCAAGGCTTGCAGTCGGGAGGATGACCCGCGGGAACGGGTACTTGCGTACCAGAAGAAAGTCCTTCGCCACGCAGACGGCGCCGTCATTGAGGGCCTGCGAGAAGAACATCCACGGCAGGAAGCACGTGAACAGCTCCATGGAGAAGTTGGGGATCTTCGAGCCCATGATGTACTTGAAGACGACTGTGAGAATCACGATCTGCATCAGCGGGTTGAGGAAGGACCAGAAGAACCCGAGAGCTGAGTTCTTGTAGCGGACCTTCAGGTCCCGCCTGATGAGTTGCCAGATCGTCCAGCGCCATTGGCTGCGGAGGGCGCGGGGTGGGGCGACGTGGGCCATGGCTGCGAGTGTTCTCCCAATCTGCGGGTTCGTGATAAAACCGCGCGAGAGGGGCGGCAGGCGCTGGACGCCCTGCCGCCCCCGGTGGTGTCTTGCTGACACGCTTCATCAAGCGACACGAAAAGAGACACGCGTTGTGTTGGAGAAGGGCAACCATGGGCACGGGGTGTCGCGTCGTGTGCGACGGGGCCCCGTGCAAGGCGTCTCACAGGCCCCGTGGGGCCCCGTCACACACACCGTGACACCCCACGGCCATGCCTCATTCGCTTCTCGACACAACCCACGTCTCGTCCCGAGAAAGCCACCAACGTTACTTGTTGCCGATGGCGAGGCCCTCGCCGACCAGATAGTCGTAGCTGTCCTTGACGGCCTCCATCATGTCGGTGCCGCAGGAGTCGAGCTCGACGATGACCCACTCGAGCACGCTCTCATCCGCGGCGGCGATGATCGCCGGCATATCCAGGACGCCCTTGCCGACTGCGGTCATGGGCTGCGGCGGGTCGAGGGGACCGTCCTTGATGTGCAACACGGGGGCACGGTCGGCGAGACGCTTGACGGTCGCCACCGGATCCTGCCCGCCCTTCGCGACCCAGTACACGTCGAGCTGCGCGAACAGTTCGGGGACGTTGTCGAGCATGACATCCTCGGGCAGCTTCCCGTCGACGGCCTCGAACTCCGCCCAATGGTTATGCAGGCCGAAGCTGATGCCGGTGCCGGCCAGAAGCTCGACGGCCTTCTGCTGCTTCGCAACGGCGGCCATGATGCCGTCCATGGTATCGATGGGCCCGCCGGGGCCGGTGATGAGCTTGGTGATCCCCAGGGTCTTGCACTGGTCGAGCCGAGGTCGTCGATGATACCCTTGAGTTCCTTCAGGTCCATATCATGGAACCCGGCGAACTCGACGCCGACGTACCCCATGTCAGCAATCTTCTTGAGCACGCCCGGGAAGTCTTGGGCGGCCTCTTCGCGAACCGAGTACAACTGAACAGAGATGGGCTTCGCCATGAGATAATCTCCCTCTATCCTCACATTGGCCCCTGAACCGAGACCTGAGACATGCAACGCGTTAACTATAGCGCAAAAGTCGCCGGACTTGAAGTGGGAGGGTGCCGACAGGTGTCTATCCCGAGCTCTGCGTCAGTTGGGCCCCAACGCCAGGGCCTTATTCGAGTCGATGGCTATGTTAGCAGACAGCAGTTCCCTAACAAGCTTGGTTGGCCAGGCACCAGCGTCGTCATACGCGATGTACTCGACGCCGTCGTAGTCTGACGGCATCTCGACACCTGCCTCATAGAGCACGCACACGCGGCCACGCCCAAGCCGAGCCATGAAGTAGCCCAGTTCGAGCACGGCGTTCTGTCGCGCTCGTGGCCTAAGGGTCTCCGTGCCCGCCTCCCGCCCCTCATCATCGCCCGTGAAGAGCACTACGGCGTAGCCTACTTGGCTATTGGCTTCGAGCTTCTCGATGATCGTCTGCCCCTTGCCAGGTTGCTCTTCGAGGATGACGGCCTCAAGTCCACCATTCTCCAGTAGGCGAGCCGCCTCGTGCCGCGGACCCTTGTCATGCCCGTGCACGATGAAGACCTTCTTGGGGTCAATATGCGTGGTGGGCTCCCCCTCCCCGACACCAACCCCATCGGCATCCAACTGCAGGTCGGCGAGCAGCTTGGCCGCCTCCATTATGGCCGCCAGGCGACCAGCGTTCTCCTCGGAGGCGAGTTCGCGTTCCTCGACCTCAGCGAGTTGGGCAGCAGCCGGCTGCCCGAGCGCGCCCAGGAGGGCCCTTGCTTCCTCTCGGGCCTGCACGTAGGCATCGTCTTGGTTCTCTGAGTAACGCCATATTTTGTACGTGCGGCGCGCATCCCGGGCCAGTCGGTGCACCTGTTCAGAGAGATAGCTCACACTGGGCCCCCTTGTGTGACGACGAGTACATTCTGGCGACGGTGCTCGACGGGACTTCACGACGACGCCCGGCCGACCCATGCAGCGGACCCGGGCAGCGCTGTCCGCCGACTGAGGGACGCCTTCTCTGTCTGCGACCAGTTATCCTTCGCTCTGCCTTCCGGCGCAGCGCGACTGCCCCCGAGCTACCTCTTCACCGACACGATTGAGTGCGCCGGGACTTCCACCGTTCCCTGCGGTGTCTGCACGGTCGCGTCCACGCCGCTGTGGTTGTACAGCAGCAGGTCCTCGGTGGTGACGGTCACGTACACCTGATCGGCCCGCGCATCGATCGACGCCTCGGGGGACAGACCCGGCACGCCATGCTTTCCCGGCTCGCGGATGATCGCCGCGAGGGCCTCGGGAACTGAGGTCGCCTGGTGACCCGTCGCGACCACCACATGCCCCTGGCCAACCGCCTTCACGAATTGCACCGGGCTCGCGGGCTGCGCCTCGCCGGCCCCGGGCTCGATAATCACATCCCGCAGCATCACCGACATCTGGCGGGTATCGTCGCTCTCACCCGCCTCCGACGGCTGCCAGGTCGTCGCGTCCACGATGATGGCGATCTCGGGCTTGCCCTCTGTCGCGGCGGGGGCATTGACCACGATCTCCGCCTGCGTCCCCGCGCCAGCTTCTTCAACGAGCGTCCCATCAACGAGGAACTTCACGGGAACCTGTAGGTTCCCCACGCGGTACGGCAACCGGATGCGGCTGGGCTCCTTGCTCAGGGGCACGTGGATCGTCACCGGTCCGCTGGTCCAGCAGAGCCGCCCGGACGTGCGCCACGCGCTGTCCGGTTCAGGCCCGAAGAACTTGCCCTCTCGCCACGGACCCGGTCGCCCGGGCTTGTCAGGCAGATAGGGAACCGAGTAGGACCCGAAGTCGGTGACATCTCCTGTCTCACTGGTGGGAAAGAGCGCGTCGTCCTCGGGACTGCGGGGCTGCCATCCCGCGGGGACCACCAGGGTCAAGCCGCCCCGCACCGCCTGCTCGATGGCCGCCGCGGTCTCGGGCTCAGTGACAGGTCCGTCGGCCCACACGAGCGTCTTCACGCCGTCCAGCGCGCCGTCGGAGATCATGAGTTCGTCGATGAACTCCACATCGCAGATATCCCGCACCGCCCGCCCGGCGGCACCCAGAGATGGCGCCAGGCCTAGATCCGCCGAGGTCCGCGACCAGAACAGGCCGACCTCAATCTCCGGCTCCCGCACGCGCATCAGATCCAGGTAGCGCTTGTATCGCTCGCCCCGCGCGCCACGGGGCGGGTTGTCGTAGTGGAACAGTTCCCACGCGCCCGAGGCCACTGCATTGTAGACACGGGCGACGATGCCATTCTCGTTCACTCCGCCGGCGGGCTCATACCCGAAGTACGTGTCGTAGAGCCTGCAGGCGCTGCCGATGTGGCGCGTTAGCTGGAAGTTGGCCCCGTAGTCCGAGGCCTCGTTGGTGATCCGCATCCCCGCGCCGTACTTCGCCACCATCTTCGACTGCGCCGACATGTCCGCGCCGAGCTGGGCCGACGCACCGCCTCCCGTGCACATCATGATCGGCACGTCGGGCGCAAGCTCCCGCGCGGTCGCGACCCACCACTCCGCGTAGTCGGTCATCGAGCCCATGTACCAGCGGATGAAGTCGAGCCTCGCGCGCATGGTGTGGGTGTCGTCCGGGACGAAGGGCTTCACCTCATCAAAGGACGCGAGCTCCGTCTCCCAAGCCCGGTTCAGCGCCGGGATGTCCTCGTACTGCGCCTTCATCTTCGCGCGGAAGTCGGCCTCGGCGTACGCGTCGCCGCACCACCAGCCTGCGTGCTGCGGGTAGTGGCCGTCCCA
>JALGSS010000740.1 GCA_029821745.1 Candidatus Zipacnadia bacterium | reverse complement strand
CGCGACCATGCTCTTGTGTCGCCCCCGTTCGGGGGCTCGACGGCACGTCTACGACCCGCAGGCTGAAGACCTGCGGCTACGACGGCACTTGCGTTGCGCCTGGCGGTCCAAGGCGGCCCTGGGGCTCCGGTTGTGCGCAATGCATAGGGTCTTCAGCGTGCGGGCCCTCTGTCTTGCCGTTCGTCCTGTCGTTCCTCTTGCCGCTTCTCGTGTCGTTCTTCCTGTCGTCAGTCTTGTTGTTCGTCCTGTCTCTCATCCTGTCGTTTCTCGTGCCGCTTATCCTGCCGCTTCTCGTGTCGTCTGTCCTGTCTCTCCTCGTTGGAGGTTCCGAAGTACGAGGACCATGATCGTGATGAAGATGCCACTGCTGAACACGGTGGAGACGGGGAAGGACCACCAGACCCCGGAGAGCCCCCAGATGGCGGCGAACCAGTATGCGAAGGGCAGCTTGAGGATGATGTTGCGCCAGATCTGAGAGAGCATCGAGATCCAGGACTTCCCCAGGCCCTGATAGCCCGCTGACATCATGATATCGATGCCGATGATGGGGTACACGAGCATCATGATCTTCAGGTACTCGATGCCCATCGATAGCATCTTCGGCTCGGAAGTGAACAGGCCGAAGAAGAATGCGGGGAAGAGCCAGATGACGGCCCCGATAGTCGTCATGACGCCTGCGGAAAGCCCTGCGGCCGTCCAGATTGTCCGCGCGCAGCGATGATACTGGTGTGCGCCCAGATTGTAGCCCACCATCGGGACAACGGCGGAGAACAGGCCGAAGACGGGCGTGAAAGCCAGGCTCTCGATCCGCCACGCGATCATCAGCATCCCCACCGCGTGGGCTTCCAGGCTCATCAGGAGCTGGTTGATGAACAGGATCGAGCCTGACATCGCGCCGATCCCAACGCTGGCGGGCAGGCCGATCCAGGCGATCTGCCCGACGACTCCCCAGCGCACGAATAGCCGCTGCCCCTCGATGCGGCCGGGGTTCAGTTCGGTGTTCTTCATCCACAGGCAGCCAAGCAGCACCACGGCCATCGCTCCGCGGCAGACGAGGGTGGCCCAGGCTGCTCCCACGACACCCATTCCCAGGTCGAAGATCAGGATGCGGTCCAGGACGATGTTCGCGATGTTGGCCGTGACGCCGACCTTCATCGTCGTCACCGTGTTGCCCTGGGCCCGCAAGGCCGCGTCGGAGGCGGCGCCGATGTGCATGAACACGATCGCGACGAAGATGATCGAGGAGTACTGGTCGGCGTATGAGCGGATCGCGCCGCTGGCCCCGAGCCAGTCCAGGACCAGTCCCCGGCACAAGATCAGGAAGACAGAGAGACCCAGCCCGATGACCGTTGCGAGCAGCAGGCCATGGTTGAGGACATCGCGCGCGAGGTCCGGGCGCTTCTGGCCCAGCCGTCGGGACAGCATGGCGGCCACGCCCACGTTGACCGTCTGCGAGACCGCGAAGGCGGTGAACATGATCGGGCCGATCAGCCCGACGCCCGTGATGTGATCGGGGCCCAACTGCGTGACGAACCACGTATCGACGACCTCAAACAACGTCTGGGTGATGCCCGTTGTCACGGCGGGCAGGCCCAGCAGTACGAGTGTGCGGAGGATGGGGCCGGAGCCCATCTCATGGGACTCGATGCGGCGGATCAGACGCCTCAATTCGCTGATCTCACGGCCACTGCGGCCAGCCCCTCCGGTGGAATCCGCACGGTCACGCCATCCCTGAGTTCGGCGGAGGTGAACGTTTTCGCAGGCTGCGTGGCCGGGAACAGCGGCGTGACCTCGAAAGCGCCTTCTCTATCCGTAATGAGCTTCACCCGCATCGTGTATGGCTTCTCTGCATCGTAGTTCAGCAGGGCGACCACTGCGCCGTCGTCGGCGCCCCAGATATGGTGGCGGACGAAGGGCTCGGGGTAGGCCGAGTAGATCGGGATCTCCTCGCCGTCCACCGTGATTGAGCGGGTAACGTTCGCCGCAGCCTGCACTTCGAGCCAATCGACGGCGTCGCGGCTCCACGGGACGGCTTCACGCATCGTGGCGATCTCACCGACCGCTTGCCTGATCTTGCCGAGATACTGGGCGTCGAAGCATTCCATGCCAACCCACATGTACGCGCCGCCTCCGCCGCTGAGGCCGGTGGAGAGCAGGTTCATGCGCAATTCGTCGGGAGTCAGACTGCGCGGCTGGGAGATGTCCGCCAGCTCAATGAAGGGCAGCACGGGAGCCGTCGTCCGCGCGCAGGTTTCTTGCACTGCGTCGTGGTAGGAGAGCCCGAACGTGTAGATCATGGGCGCGTGGAAGGCGGCCTCGGGCTCGAAGAGACGGATATCCGCGCCGGATCTCGCCGAGGCCTCGGTGCCGCGCCAACTGCACAGCCCGACATTCACTTCGGGGTCGATGGCATGGATGATCGCGCAGTGCAGCTTCACGATCTGCCCGTTCTGCCACGCGCGGAACTGCCCCCACTGCTCTCGGTACTTGGCCTGCAGTTCCTTCGGGGGCAACGACAGGCACTCGTCCACAGGCAGGCTGAAGCGCTCAGCGAAGACCTTGCGGCACCGCTCGCAGAAGCAGACATTAAACACCGGCGGCTCGTAGTCGATGATCAGGCGCTTCAATCCGCTCGCGAGCTTCTGCTTGTAGTAGTTCTGGAGGTTGCCGTACCAGGGCTCCACCTTCTCAATCTGCGACTGCGGGCAGACCTTCGACGTCGAGGGCGTGCCGTTGTAGTCAATGACCCGGTGGTCGTCCGGGGCGGACCCGCCGTACCCGTCGAAACGCCACGTGTGCAGGTCCAGCCCGAGGGCCATGCTTATCCACAGCCACCTTGTCGGGCTCGTAGAAGGTCATCGAGAACCCGCCGACGATCCCCGCCGCATTGAGGTAGTCCACAAGCCGCTCACGCACCGCCGGATCGGGATGCCTCAGCGCCCCCGTGTGCTGGACATAGATACGGAAGTCATCGGGCGGGACGAGCTTGTCGGGCGTATCGGTTCCCACACGCACCGCGAGGGCGTGCTCGGGCCCCCGCTCGCCGGCGGTCTCCAGACGCCAGCGGATTTCACCTTCCGGCGGGCACGAGGGCGACACGTCGGCGTATATATGATGGTAGGCTTCCCAGCCGGCCCTGTTGCGGAAGCTGAGCAGCAAGGGCTCCTGCGGTATCGGGAGACGCCACTGGTGGTAGGCCTTCCCGTCGCGCTCCACGAGAGTGGGGGAGACCTGAAGGTCCTCCGGCATCGGCCCTCGGCCTCGCACGACCGGCCCTCGGAGCGTCAGCCCTTCGGTCGCCTCCACGATGAGGGCCGGATCGCTGATATTGGTCTTGTCCGGGCCCCAGAAGTAGAGCGCCAGCGGGTTCATGTGTCCCCGCATCAGGTGGAATACGTCGTGCTGGGTCCACTGGGCCGGCTGCCACATGGCTTGCAGGGCGAAGCCGT
>JALGSS010000739.1 GCA_029821745.1 Candidatus Zipacnadia bacterium | reverse complement strand
CTCGGCGGCTGCGACCTGGGAGCGGCGCCGATAGCCGCTACCTTGGGGAAGCGGGATGACATGGTGGTGGAGTATGTGGAGGGCCTCGATGCCGACGCGCTGTCGCGTTACGAGGTCCTGATCGTGCCGAACATGGGCAGCGGCAAGCCCGCGCCGAACCTGCAAGATGGGTGGGAGGCCGATGTGCAGAGCTTCGTTGATGCCGGCGGCGGCGCGCTGCTCATTCACCATTCCGTGGGGATCCTGCCAGTCAGTCACGCCATGTTCCCGGAGATCGCGGAGGCGCTGGATTACATCCCCATCACTGCTATGAGAGTGGCTGCGGCCCATCCTGTCGCCACTGCCGAGGCTCTGCGGCGGCGCTACCCGGACAAGGCCGAGAACCCCGCGTTCGGGGCCTACATAGACGCAAGCAAGCTCCAGGTCGGGCGGCAATTCCAGTCAGGGTTCGCAGACTACATCAAGCTGAAGGCGGGGCCGCAAGGAACGGCGGTTGTGGTCAGCGAGCGCCAGGGCAATGCGGGCGGGGACGCTACGGTAGTCACGGGGAAGGCCGGCGAGGGCCGCGTGGTCCTCAGCGGGATCAACATCGGCTGCAAGACGACGAAGGTCGGTCAGAAGTACGAGTACTCGGAGGAGATCAGCCCGGAGGAGGCCTCGCTCCTGGTCAACTCCGTGTACTGGCTCGCGGAGGAGTGAGGGCGGGTGGCGGCGGGGCTCGCCCTGCTGCGCGCTGACCGCAACGGGCACAGTGCGGATTCACGAGTATCGTGGGCCGGACGCGCTCACCTACGAAGACGCACCTTGGCGCAGGCCCGAGGGCAATCAGATGCTGACCGTGTCCATGCCGCGCCGTGCAACCGGCTGAGATCGCTAAGCTGGTTGGCGGAGGGAACGTCAAGCCGACCATCCCTGCGGTCTTCCCTCTCAGCGAGGCGCGAAGGGCGCACGGATTCAATCGGCAAGGCCAGGTGCGCTCGTCCCGCGAGTGCCGCCGCGACACGTTGCACGTCTGACGAAGCGAAAGGGAGGCGCACGTGATGACCGTTTGGTACTGGTGCGCCGCTCTGGTCTGGCTCTGCGCGGGTCCCACGGCCCAAGCCGGCGAGGTCGCCATTGTTGAGGACGATTTCTCCGGCCCTGAGATCGACTCGGGGAAGTGGCGCGTGAGTGTGCCGAAGACCGAGGGGAGCTTCGCCAGGATTGAGGACGGCATCCTGCATGTTCTGGCGCATGACAAGAGCGCCTACTTCGTGACCAAGATGGAGATCCCGCCGGAGCACTTGCTCGAGTTCGACTACTATCAGCCCTCGGACGAGAGACAGGGCGGGTATCAGAACAGCGTCGCATACGACGCTGTGAAGAACGCTGCCGGGGAGAAGTGGCGCGGGAGCGTGTGGTACATCGAGACTTCGGGACTGCTGTACGGCTACCACGCAGGCGTGCGGGGGCTCCGGGCGAAGGCCGGTGGTGGCATGCCGCCCTCGCGCGACAAGTGGTACCGCGTACAGGTGTCGAACCAAGCCACAAGCACGGTGATCGTCATCCGCGAGCGCGAGACCGGGAAGCTCAGTTCCCGCACGAGCTTGCCCCATGATCCGGTGGTGTCCGGCCGCATCTGCTTCACGGCCGGAGCGTACAGCAAGGGCAGTCGTTGGGGGTTCAAGCTGGATAATGTGCGTGTGCTCGACCGCATGGCGACGCTGGGCGAGCCGCCGACGCCGCTGGCCCCGGCGAGGTCCTTGCAGCCGCCCGCAGGTTGGACGCCGCTTGACGTCGCCGGCAGGAGCTTCTGGCACCTCGCGCCGTATCAGCCCACCAACTGGAAGCGCTGAGGGATGGCTGACTTGCCCCTGTTCGCCGGCGTGGCTGGGCGGACCCGCCGATGCGAAGCTGGTAAACGAGAGGCCTCGGCCCTTCACGATGAGACCGGCCCGGACCGAGGAAGGGCGCGGGAAGCAAGCCGCCCTCGCCGAGGCGGCCGGTGCGCATTTCCTGGGCTTCTACGCGCCTCTGAATGAATGGGGGCACAGCTTCATCCGCACGGACGGTAGGGATCGCCTCAGCAAGAAGATCGCTAACCGCGATGAGGGCCTCGTCGAGTTGGAGCGGCTGTATGACCGGGCGGCCGACTCCGCTCCGATCGCCCGGGCGATCTTCGCGCTCGACGGCTACTGCGCGTTCCACCACCATGCCTTCGAGTGGGGCCCGCGAGCGGTGATCGCCCAGATCGGCGAGACGATCCCCTGCACCAACATGCAGCTCGCATTCGCCCGAGGAGCCGCCCGGGAGTACGGACGCCCCTGGGGCGTTGACCTGTCCTCCTGGCAGTACGGCGCCATGACCCACTACGTATACGTGCCCGAGTTCATCACGAGCAGCTCCGGGCCGTTCAGCGGGCACTCGTTCTCCCTGCACAAGAGATTCTGCTATGCCGCGTGGCTGGCCGGGGCGAACTACATCTGGTACGAGAACAGGGATCTGCTCGTCGTCAATGAGAAAGACGTGCGCCGGGTGTTCGGCTACCCGCCGGACAAGGAGCACGACCGCTGGGTGCTCTCGCCGGTGGGGGAGATGGCGCAGAAGCTGTTCGCGCTCGCCGAAGAGAAGGACCGCGGTGCGCCCTGCACGCCGGTGGCCGTGATGGTCGATTTCGCCCACGGATGGTCGCCGCTGGGTTGCTTCGCGCACAAGATCCGGGCGCGGCTGCCTCTTGCTGAGGGCGACCACATGATGGACGAGTTCTTCAACACCATCTTCCTGTGGAATCCGGGCCGGGACTACAGTGAACCCGGGGGCCGCAAGCCCGGGAAGAGCGATCAGGGCTTCCTCACGCCCACGCCTTACGGTGACATCTTCGACGTATTCACCAGCAAGTCATCCCGCACGCTGGACGCCTACCCCGTGCTCATCATGCTCGGCGACGTGCGCGTTGACGAGGCC
>JALGSS010000738.1 GCA_029821745.1 Candidatus Zipacnadia bacterium | reverse complement strand
CGGGCAGTACATTGCCCTTCTTCGCGCCCGCCTCAGGCTGCGAAGGTGGAAGGCTCGCGTGCGGCGAATAACTACCTCTCGCTTCTCCACGCAGCACCCGCCGTGCCCTCCATGCGCACGCGTTCGACTGAAAGGAAACAGATTTGAGCGATAGGCCAGTCAAGCACCAACCTACAAGCGAACTCACGGCCGCGAGTCCGTCACCGTTCTCAACCCGAGCCATCACCGCCGGGCTGATCGCCTCGCTAATGATCGGCTTCGGGTGCCCGTACGCCACCTTCGTGTTGAAGGGCTCGTCCGTCGACTACGATTGCGCTTTTCCTGCTGTTTCTGCTGACCGCAATCCTCAACAACTTCGTTGCCAGGATTAACCGCCGATGGGCACTGACCCCGGGCGAGTGCATCACGGTCTACATCATGATGATCGTCGCATCCGCGGTGCAGACCATGGGTCTGAGCGGGCAGTTGATGTCGATCGTCACCGCGCCCCACTATTACGCGACGCCGGAGAATGATTGGGACAAGCTCCTGCAGCCACACCTGAACCCGTGGCTGGCCCCGCAGTCGGAACTGGCGATCAAGTACTTCTACGAGGGTCTGCCTCCCGGGCAGCTGATTCCGTGGCGCGAGTGGATCGGGCCGCTCTCGGCCTGGGCGCCTTTCCTGCTGACCCTCTACTTCGTGATGATCTGCATGATGGTGATTCTGCGGAAGCAGTGGGTGGAACGCGAGCGCCTGATCTACCCGCTGACCGTATTGCCGCTGGAGATGGTGGCCCAGGGAGAAGGACGCCGCACGCCGCCGATCTATCGCAACGGGCTGATGTGGATCGGCTTCTTGGTCACGCTGGCCTTCGGGTCGATGGCCGGACTGCACCACTACTACCCCACGATTCCGTACCCGAAGACGTACTGGGCGATCTCGACCTTCCGCCACACGCAGACGATGATCTTCCGGATCAGCTTCCCGATGGTGGGCTTCTTCTACCTTGTGGAGCAACAGACGGCTTTCAGTCTGTGGTTCTTCAACGTGCTGTTCTTCGTGATCCGCGGCATCATGAACGTGCTGAAGGTCGGGATGACTGAGAACATGGGAGTGTATGGGGCGCCGTCTCCCGTGTTCGCGCACCTGGGTATGGGCGCATTCCTGGTGCTCGTGTTCGGCGGAATATACACTGCGAGGGGACACCTGGCCGATGTATTCGCCAAGGCGATGGGCAGGGCCGAGCATGTCGACGATTCGGGCGAGGTGATGTCATACCGGGCGGCCTTCTGGGGAATGATGATCGGGCTGGCGTTCATGACGGGATGGCTGACGTGGGCCGGGATGCCGGCATGGGTCGCCGTCCTGTTCCTGATCCTGGCGGTGGTGCTCTTCGTGGGGCTGACGCGGATCGTCTCGGAGAGCGGAATGGCCGAGGCCGTGGCTCCGACAATCGCGCCCGGGGTGATCGTCTCCGCGCTCGGGGCGTCGGCAGTGACGCCCAGGGGGCTCATGGCCATCGCGATGACCTACGTGTGGTCATCCGACATGCGGACCTTCGTCATGGCCTCAGCCGCCACGGGGCTGAAACTGTCGGACGAGACTCAGGAGCGCAAGCGCCCTCTGTTCTGGCTCATGATACTCGCCCTGCTGGTCAGTGCGCCGCTGAGCATCTACCTGACGATGCGCTGGTCGTACCAGATCGGCGGCGTCACGATGAGCAGTTGGTTCTTCCAGGGCGGTCCGATGGCCCCGCTCAAGTGGGTGCAGGGCCATTTCCTGAGCCCGAAGGGCCCCAATCTCGTGGGGCTGCTCCTGACCGGCGTGGGCTGCGGGATGATGGCCTTCCTGGCCGCGATGCGTCAACGATTCCTGTGGTGGCCCTTCCACCCGCTGGGGTTCGCACTGGCGCCCGTATGGATCATGGACCAGCAGTGGCTGACGATTCTGATCAGTTGGGCCCTGAAGACCGGGATCATGCGCTACGGCGGCGTGAAGGCGTACCGCCACGCCCGGGCCTTCTTCCTGGGGCTTATCCTTGGGCAATTCTGCACGAACGGGCTCTGGCTGATCATTGACCAAATCGTCGGGGGTACAGGTAACAGCATCTTCTGGATCTGACGCGTCGCTGGACCAGTGGATCAACCAATCCGCCCTGTCTGTGCGGCTAACGGGACAGGGCCGTCGTGAGGTCAATACCATGACCGCTCCCGTCACCATCATCATCGTCAACTACAACAAGCGCCCATACTCTCAGCTCTGCTTGGAGAGCATCCTGCAGGGCGACCCCTTGCCCGCGCAGATTGTGTGCATCGACAACGGGTCCACCGACGGAACACAGGAGTACCTGGCCGACGAGTTCCCCTCGCTCACACAGCAGGCGGGCGTCGAGTACCAGTTTATCGCCAACGAGGGGAACGCGGGAGCGATCACCGCTCGGAATCAGGGCCTGGAGGTCGCGACGCAGCCCTACATCGCCTTCTGCGACAATGACCTGGTGATGCGCAGCCGCGATTGGCTGGCGACGCTTCTCGGGGTGCTGGAAGAGGATGAGATGAACGGGATCGTCGGCGCGAAGCTGGTGTTCCCCTTCGAGCCCTACAATATAGAATGCGCGGGGGTGCGGATCTCCCCGACGGGCCGCGTCCAGTACCGGGGCCGGGGCGAGAGCATCGACGCGCCCGAGTTCAACGAAAGGTGCGAGGTGCAGTGCCTCATCAGCGCCTGCTGGGTGATGAGGAAGGCGATCACCGACGCTATCGGTGGCATGGATGAGATATTCAACCCGGCGCAGTTCGAGGATTTCGACCTGTGCTACCGCGCCCGCGAGAACGGCTGGCGGGTCCTGTACGAGCCCCGGGCCGAAATGTACCACTTCGAGAACACGACCACCGATGGTTCGGTGGACGTGAAGTTCAAGTACGTCACGATGAAGAACTGGCAGGCCTTTAAGGAGCGCTGGCGACACATGTTCGAGACGGAGGGCGGGCCCCCGGACTCCGAGTGCCGGTGGGCGAAGCTCGAAACGCGCCCCCTGGAGCGAACCGGCGTGCCACCGATTATCTGATTGCGGGCGGTGACTGACGCGTGCCTCCGAAGACACTGCGGGAAAGGGAGCCTGTCCCATGATCGATTTCCACGCCCACATGGGGACACTGTATCGCGATGAGTACCCGGAGAAGGTGCGGCTGACAGCCGACCAACTCGTGAGCCGGATGGACTGCGAGGGTATCGACATCAGCGTCCTGCTGCCCCTGGAGAGCCCGGAAGGCGGC
>JALGSS010000737.1 GCA_029821745.1 Candidatus Zipacnadia bacterium | reverse complement strand
AGCCCGAGGGCAACAAGCAGCAGGAAGGCGACGGTTAGGGGATTCTGTCGAATGGGAATGGTTCTGCCTCCCGGTTCGGGTGACTGTTGAGGCACCGTGGCGCAAGTATATCACCCGGAGGCATGGCGTTCCACACTGCCCACCTGGAACGACAGGACCGAGAGAGATATACTGGCTCCAGTGAGACCAAGGCTGCCAGACGAAGGGAGACAACGAGGCCTTCATGCACAGATTGACCCGAGGGTCCCTGAATAGGTGGTGCCTGGCGATCATCGCTACGGCCTTGGTGCGCGTGGCACTGATGCCGGCTCACGCCGACGACGTGCAGGGCCTGGCAGAACGCATTCACGCAGAATGGCAGTTGCCCGTGTCCCTGAACCGCGATGTCGCAAGCCTGGTACTCGTGCGGACAATACCGGGCGAGACACCACTGAGTCTCACTGTCACCTTCGCTGAGAAGACGACCGGCGCAGAACCCGCAGAGCCTATGGCAGTGCGACTGCCCAGGGACACACGCCAAACGGAGGTACGCGTACAGATCGGGGACTGGCCGGACGGCGAGTATCTGACCACAATCAGCGAAGGCATCGGGAACGCGGCAAGCCTGGTGCGAGTCCTCCGCAAGCAGACGATTCCTGCCCCGGGGGTTCCAGACGAGCCGCAGGAGGTCCGCGGTCTGACCATGCTTTTCGTGGACGATTGGCACGTGCATCAGCGAGAGGGGCTGACTCGCCGTGTGCATCCTGCGCAGACGTTCCCGGTGACTTCGGGAATGCTTGGGAAGGACCGGCCACACCAGAACCCTACGGAGCTTTCTTTTGCATCCGACGGGACTGCTATCATGCGGTTCTACACGATGGACCGCCGCCGGAGGAACCACGTGTGGTGGACGGCGCGCAGTCGCGACCTTGTGCAGTGGGACCTTGAGAAATCCAGTGTCCGCCCGGACGGGGCAGACGAAGGCGCCGGCAGCAAGGTTCAGGTTCCGTGGCGATGGCATGACCCAGCAGGGAAGAAGGCGCGCTATCGTCTCTACGACCCACTCGTCGACGGGCCCGTGTCCCTTCGGGAAGTCCATGTGCAGTACTCGGGTTGGAGCCCCAAGCCGACGCAGTGGGGCCCCGTCGACATCGCCCCCCGCAGCACCTACCCGATCTGGCGCAAGTCAGAGACGGACTACGTGGTGCTGACACCGAACCCGCTGACCACCGACAACCACCGCTTCACGGACAATGATCCTGGGGAGTGGAGTGACTCAAACGACAACTGGGGCGGACAATGGCTCTCAGCAGACGGCAAGACGCTGCACTTCTGCCAAGCGCGGGTCATCCCTCGCCACGATCCCTTCCGCGTGCCATACGACAACATCCCAGGCAGCCGTTTGCTGGTGGTCTGGAGCACACGAGATGGGCTCAACTGGCAACCCACCTACCTCAGCGCGCCGGACGGGGACGATCCTCAGGGGCTGCAATCCTACGGAGCCTACGGGTTTTGGGCTGAGGGAAAACGACTGCGGCTCGCGTACCTGTGGGTGTATGACCAGGTCCGGCAGCAGGTCGACCTCGAGTTGGCCTACAGCCGCGACAGCCTCCTCTGGCATCGTTTCGCGGGCGCGCCGAAACTCGTCGAGAACGGGCCGATCGGGTCCTGGAACTTCGGCCTTGTGGCACCCCTGACTGCGCCGCCTCTGGTACGAGGAGACTACGTTTACTACTTGCTCCGCAGTCTGAATCGCCCCCATTTCTTTCTCTGGAACGGTCTAGGGCCAAAGCCGGTGGACGCCCAGTTCATCCAGAAGCGCCTGGGCGGGCCGGACGGTCTGGCACGATGGCCGTTCTGGAAAGAGTTCGGCTCATGGCAGGCTCTCGCCGACCACCTGAATTCGGGCTCCTTCACTGTGGGGATCATGCGACACCGCCGCGATGGATGGGTTTCCCTGGGGGCGAGTGCTGAAGCGGGGTCCTTGGTCACCAAGGTGCTCACGGGCGGCGAGACGCTCTGCATCAATGCCCGCACGCGAGCGGACGGAGCGATTCACATTGAGGTCCTGAACGCGGACGGTGAGCCCCTTGCTGACTACTGTGGCGCCAATACTGCGACATTCTCCGGCGACTGTACCAAGCAGCGGGTGACCTGGAAGGACGGGAGCGTGACACAGCTTCCAGCGCAACCGGTGCGGTTGCGCCTCCGGCTGCAGCAAGCGGACATCTTTGCGCTTCAGTTCTGAGGCCGCTCTGCGGCGTCGATCCCGCCTTACCGCAGGGATCACCAGGCTCAGGAACCGAAGCAGGTTGACTGACGCGCCCTCAGTCGCCGCTGGTTTGCGCTACGAAGGCACGGCGGGGCCATCGCAGCGTCACCCAGCCATCGTCGGGCTATGGGCGCGAAGCCCCAGTCGCTGCAGCGGAAACGAACGTGCCCAGCCTTCCTCGGGATCGATTCAGCAAGAAGGTGCCGACGGCCCCCAAAGGCGAACCTGTACTACAGATAGGCGGCTGCTGAGCCTATGAATGGACGACACCCATTTGGTGCGGGGAATCCCGGGTGAGAGGCTATGTTCAGACACATCGCCGTGACCGCAATACTGCTCGTGGGAGCGAATGGCGTGTCAGCGACAGAGCTCGGAATCGAGGGCACACGCTTCACCATCGACAAAGCGCCCACCTTCCTGTACGGCATCAGCTACTACGGAGCGCTGGGCGCTGATGATGAGGTGATCCGCGCCGACCTGGATCACATGCAGCAGGCGCGCTTCAACTGGATTCGGGTTTGGGCGACGTGGGCTGCGTATGAGAACGAGATATCAGCCGTCGATGCAGAGGGCAAGGCGCGAGAGCCGTACTTTGGCCGCTTGCGAGATCTCATCGCCGAGTGTGACCGTCGCGGCATGGTAGTCGACGTCACCCTCGCGCGGGGCAACGGGCAGAAAGGAAGCCCGAACCTGTGGGG
>JALGSS010000736.1 GCA_029821745.1 Candidatus Zipacnadia bacterium | reverse complement strand
CCTCAAGCTTCATCGTCTTCTTGCGGTTCTCGATGGTCCATTCGGCGCAGTCCCGGAATAGCGCCAGGTGCTTGTCGATCCACTCCCTGTCCCGGGCCAGGCGGTAGAGACCGGCGGCGTAGAAGGGCTGCAGCCCATTGCGGTACTGCTGATGGCGGTGCGCGTAGACCTTGTACTCCGGCACCTTTGCCAGGAACTCGGGGGTGAGATACGTGGCATCCATGTATCGCTGAGCATCCCCGAAGAACCCTGAGAGAGCCAGGGCCCCCATCGCGAAGCCCTCTTCAACGCCATATAGATTCCCGTCGTAGACCGACGGCTGCGACCCATACGGCATGATGTCGCCGTCCGCGTTGATAAAGATCTGCGTCAGGACGGCCTTGTACAGGGCCGAGACATGGCCTTCGGGCACTTCTAGGGTCATCCCCTCGGCGAGGATATCGTCCCAGTACTGCTTGAAGGTCCCCAGCGCAGCGTTGAAGCTGGTCTCTGCGTACAGGCTCACATCCGCGGCGTCTCCCGCCGCGAGGGGGTACACGAGATCAATATGCGCGTCGCCCTCCTCGGGCAGATCGATAACCACAGAGCTGCCGTCGACGGTGGCCGAGGTCCTCTGCACGATCAGCATAGGCCGCCCGTCACGGTAGACGATACCATTACGCATCTCCAGCTTCACCGGGTTCGGGCCCGAGATGCGGAGCGACACAGTCTCCGGTTTAGGCTGACGGCCCACCCGCAACATCTCAATCCGCATGAAGAGGGCCGGCAGCGTCGCATCCGGTCCCGCCAGGCCGACGAAGGCCGTCTGGGTGACGAGCGACCCGCCAATGCGCCCGGTTACTTCAGTGGCAGGTCGCCATCCATCGATCAGCCTGCGCCGGACGGTATCGGGATAGTCAGCCAGAGCCTCGCGTTTCTCGCCGAGCGAGAACTCAAGCGTCTCCCTTCTCACCGCCAGCTTCCCATCCCACTTGACGCCGATCTCCTCTCGCGCGTCCTTGAGGCCAAGGAGCGCGTGCGCCGGGCGCATGGAGAGAGCCTGGGTGCACAGTTCCTCGTAGGAGGGTTCGCGGTCTGAAGCCAGGATGCGCTCCTCGAGCCCTCTTCCGGTGAGCCTTTCCGGCCAGCTCGCGGGCCCCGGGGGCATGTATCGGTAGACCTCGATCTCCGTCAGTTTGGGGCCGTCCGGCCTATGCGGGAAGAGCACGGCATCGCAGGCGATGGGATCAAAGGACAGTTCCACGCGAAGGCCTTCCTGTGTCTCGCTGGTCTCCGCCTTGACTTCCGCGTGGGAGGAGGCGACACCGTTACCGAATGACGGGGATAACTGCTCCGGGTCAGGCGCCCCGCCGGAGAAGTGGAGCGTGGCACCATCTATCACATGCTGGATCGGCCATTCCACCCCGACCATCTTCGCATCCGGAGGAATGGCCGCAGACTGACCGCTATCGCCATTCACGACTCCCGGACACGGAGCCGGTATGAGCAGCACGTCGTCGATGGGTAGCCACGCGACGCCTGCATTGGCCCCGGGCTGGGTCTCATGCAGCAAGGCGATGTTGCGAACCATGTCCAGGCGACTGAGGTGTCTCACCTCGTCAGGTGTGAGTTCACGGACGCCACTCAGGGCCGCCGGCGGACCCTCCGGGTGCCCCACAATGATCTCCTGCAGGGCCATGATGCCCCGGTCACGATCGCCCTCGGCGTGTTGCAGGAGGCGCAGTGACCGCACCTGCAGAGGCTCGAAGCCGAGGACACTGTGGCGTTCCGAGGCCTCATACCAGGTGTTCGGACCCATGATCGGCACCCACGACTGGTCGCTCAGGTACTCGATCCGGAAGGCCTTCGGGCGCCAGTCATCTTGAGACCACCAGACCTGGACCTCGCTGATGGTGATCGCGGCAGGCCAGTCAAGGCGGACCCAGTTCTCTGCCCCCGGCGTGGCCCCCGATGCCCATGTGTTGCCGCCGTTCCCCAGGCGATCCGCGCTTCCGTAGTCTTGAGTTGTCTCTTTGCCCGGGGCGATCCACTTCCCGTCCGTGAGCACGGCGGTCTTGTAGCCCGAGAAGGTGGAATCCACGCTCAGATTCGGCGGGATGCCGTCCAGACTCGCCGCCAAGTTCGGCGCATCGGCGCCATTGGCACCGCAGAGCGGAAGCACCACCAGGGCCACCAACATCCCCGCGAAGATCAGGGACAGGTTCATCGCTATCAGCTCCGTCATCTCGCACGTCTGCGTCCACACTCAAGCAGTGAACTATTGGACGGATGCGCACGCGAGACCTGCACCTCAGCCGTGCACTGACAGCCCGTGGCAGGTCTGAACGCGCCCTTCGGGGAATTGTCTGAGTCGTGCGTGTTCTGACCCGAAAGGAGCTTCTATGAACTCCCGAAGCCTGCCGATCATGCTCGTCGCTCTGGCTCTCTTACTCCCAGTCATCCAGGCCCACGCTGCCGACGCCAAGCAGTTGCAGCGCCTGAATGTCGGCAACATGCGCCTGTACTACACGGCAAGCTCCCCTCAGAGCGTGAGCCTGGACGGAATGCCCATCATTAAGGGCATGTACTTCTACACGGCGGTCAAGAATGACGGGGGCAAGTGGATCGAGGGGTTCAACTTCCGCCGGGATGAGGACGGCAACCTGACCTTCCGGAAAGAGCCGATTCCCGGCGGCTACAGGCTCATCTGGGAGAACAAGCGCTTCATTTACACGCGCCCAACACAGCGCACGGATCAGTTGGCCGGTGTTGGCACAGTGACCCTCACGCTAACGGCTAACGAGGTCTCGCTGCGCCATGAGGCCAAGATCGAGCCCAATGTGGGATTCGGGGAGATCGGTTTCTTCGTCCCCGAGGAGCGTCTGGCCGAGGGCGGCGAGGCGCCCTGGGTGGCCGCCAAGGCTGGGAAGACGGTTGCTGAGGGAACGTTCCCGGTCCCTCCGGAGGAGAAGTGG
>JALGSS010000735.1 GCA_029821745.1 Candidatus Zipacnadia bacterium | reverse complement strand
TGGACGTTTTCGACAGTGCTGTAGCGCCACTCGCGGGTGTCCTCGACGTTGAGAAACAGTTGGGCGTCCATCTCGACCTTGACCTCGAAAGAGATCGACGTGCAATCGGCCAGGCTGCCCACGGTGATCGGGCGCACGCAGGCGAAAAGTTTGCCCGCAGGCGACAGGTACCCGATCTCCAGGTACTTGGCCTCGTCGTCCTCGGGTGTGACCGTCTTCAGCGAAAGATCATCCCCGCCGAGCACCAACCACTTGATGGTGGCGTCATCGCACTTGTCGATGACCACCTTTGTCTTGTCCTCTTCTGTGGCGACGTCGGGCTTCTCCGGCTCTTTCGAGCTGAGGACGAGTTCGTCCATCCAGATGCGCATGGGTTGGGCTGGCGGCACGTAGATCGGTACTCCAGCTTCGCCGATCATGCGCATGAAGAGGCTGCCGTCGCCGAAGGCGAGACTCTTCACCTGATCCGGGTCGAGCTTCGCGTTCTCATCGGAAGAGTCGTCGCCGAGGCGGAAGTCCGCCAACTGCAGGACGCATTCATTCCACTGCCCCGCCTGAGACCATATGATGGTTGAGTACGAGGAGCCGTCCTCTTCGTCGATTGCGACGATCAGAGGCACTGAGAACGCCGTCGCAACAGCAAATGAGACGGTCTGCAGCGCCGGGGCGCCGTCTGGAAGGGGGACTGCGAAGATCCCGGGGATTTCCCCAGTTTCTCCCTCGGGGATTCCGCGTTGGGGGAACTTGAACTCCAACGACCACTGCCCCTTGTAGACAGCTTCCTTGACGTCCGTCCGCCCGATCTCGCCTTTAGAGTCGGGCGTGACCCAATCCTCCACATCCGCCTCAAAGTCCCAGCTCTTGATGACGCCGTCCTCTTGCGGGAATGCACAGACAGCAGTGATGAGAACTAAGCCGACGGCCAATAACGAGGTCAAACGCATGCGACACGCCCCTTTCCGAACTGGATCGCACGACGGCTAACGCTATAGACGCGCGTGGCGCCTTGTGGGTTCTGCAGGAGCTATCTGGGTCATGGCATTTTCCAGGACAGCGCAACGCAGTACAGAACGATGGTCCATGACGCGCAATGATTATACCTCGTAGTTGGCGAAGCTGAAAGAACTGCTGCGAAATACAGATAGGGTTCCGCGCCGGCACGCGACGCGCACCCATAGCCGGCAACTCGGGGGGAGGTCGCAGCGTGGGTCCTATGCGTTGGTAGCACACCAGCTAGACCGATTAGTTAAATACACTATACTTCGGCAGGGACATTGGCCGGGCGTGTCGAAGATGTACGTGACAATGGGAGTTCCACGCTACCCCACGCACCTGACCACCAAGTAAAGGGGATGTTTGCAGTGCACCATGAGATCCTCGAGCCAGGGCGAGCCGTGTTCCGGATAGGTGCTGTCGCGGAGCTCCTCGGGGTCCATCCTCGCACACTCAGGCTCTACGAAGAGCGAGGATTGATCACCCCCGAGAGGGTGCGCAGTCAGCGGCGGTATAGCCACAACGACATCCGATGGCTCGGCTGCCTCAGAGGCCTGATTCACGAAGACGGCTATAGCATTGACGCGATAACCAAGCTGCTGGAGTTCGTGCCCTGCTGGGAGTTGCGGAAGTGTCCCGCGGAGATCCGTGAAACGTGTACTGCGGCGATCAATCGCCGACTGCCCTGCTGGGAAATCGCTGCACGCACGTGCCAGCGCGCCGAGGAGATGTGCAGCGTTTGCGAGGTGTATATACAAGCCAATGAGGCGGCCTCGGCGGTCGCCGACGATCCGGCGGAGTAGACAGCGGCGGGCTCCTGTCACGGCGTGCAGTTGATCCCACGTGCGGGCACGTCTGTATCCCTACGCCTATCCGCCGGGAGTTCGCTCGACGCCTCGTACCGGTCGTCGACCGTGCGCGTGAGGACGCCCCGTGCCTTCTGGTCGCACATGGCACTTTGTTGGCTGCCATGAAGGTTATCGTCTGCGGGTGGCGAAGTGTTGTGGGTTGCGGGGTGTTCAGTCAAAGGGTCAATGTCTTTGCTCACTGTTCCCCGGACCACCGGCATTCATGGACGGAAGTGGTCCCAGTACGAGAGTTCAGAGCTTAGTGTGAGATACGCAATACTGTCTGACATACATAGCAATCTCCCTGCTCTTGAGGCGGTGCAGGACCGACTGGCGAGTGAGGGAATCGATCGGGTCATCTGCCTCGGGGACACCGTCGGCTACGGTGCCTTCCCCAATGAGTGCTGTGACACCGTTCGCTCACTTGATCCTGTTATCGTGCGCGGCAATCACGATTACGCCGCAATTGAGCCGGGGGCGGAGCGTTGGTTCACACCCGCGGCCTCCAAGTGCGTGCTGTGGACCCGCGAGCAACTCACCGAGGAGAATCGCCAGTACCTACTCGGCCTCGAGCCGTTTGCGGCCGTCGAGGGTGCCCACATCTGCCACGGTGCCTTGTTTGATTCGGACTACTACACAACAACACCCCGCGAGGCCGCGGGGTCCTTCAGAGTGATGACTGAGCCGTTGTGCTTCTTCGGGCATACGCACTACGCGGAGTGGTTCACAGAGAGTGCCCCCGAGGGAATGCCTGTTCAGCACCCGATGGCTGATGGCGGGACCCTTGAGACCATCCCGGGCCGGCGGTACATGATTAATCCGGGAGCCGTGGGGCAGCCGCGCGATGGGAACTCACAGGCAGCCTACGCGGTGTGGGACACGGAACTGCGCACCGTGTCCCTCCAGCGGGTCGCCTACAATATCAAGGCCGCCCAGGAGAAGATGGAGATGGCCGAGCTGCCGTGGAATATGGCGGCCCGGCTCACGATGGGTGTCTAAGCCCAAGTTCCCTTGGGTCTGGTACTCGGTTTTGGGCTTTGTGGGCTTGGGAGCGGCATCTGCGCTGAGTTTTGGCGCGAAATCGATGTCGCTATGTAGCCATGTCTTGAGGAAC
>JALGSS010000734.1 GCA_029821745.1 Candidatus Zipacnadia bacterium | reverse complement strand
CGCGCCCCCGAGGATGGTCGTGTGACTATTGAGGCGCGGCTGGTCTTCCGGCGCGCTTTCAAGGAATTGACACAGCAGAAGAAGTGGGACCTGGATGACATCCTCATGGAGCACCGGACCCTCGAACTGCCCTGATGCTCCGCCCGACGCCGTGCCGCCATTCCCGAGATTCGCGCTGTGGATTCCCAATAGAGGACGCGGGGCACTTGCAGGCGAATTGCATCCCTTAGTGGGCAGGCGACGCGGCATGCGCGCGTGCCTGCTTCCCGGGAGGATTGACCCGCTATGCGCAAAGCTGCAATGCTTCTCGCCGCAGTGCTGGCCGTGATTCTGCCGGCAGGCTGCGTGCGCGAGGCCGGTGAGACGAACGGCAAGAAGATCGTCCGGGTCTGGCACGTCTGGGGCGGCACGATGGCCGAGGGATTCACGACCATCTGTGACACCTACCAGCGCCTGCACCCGGAGATCGAATTGCGCCCGGTCTTCGCGGCCAATGACCTGGCCACCAATCAGAAGTTCTTCACCGCCGTGGCCGCCGGAAAGCCGCCTGAGGTCATCTTTGTCGATGGCCCTCAGGTAGCGTCCTGGGCTGAATGGGGCGCTCTCGCTCCACTCACCGACTTCTGCCGCGAGGCGAAGATCACTCAGGGCGACTACTTCGCCCCGTGTTGGCGCCAGAACGAGTACGAGGGCAATGTGTGGGCGATGACCTTCTGCGCGGACCCGAACTTCGGGTTCGTGTGGAGCAAGGAGGCCTTCCGGGAGGTCGGCCTCGATCCCGAGAAGCCGCCGGCCACGATTGAGGAGATGGATCGCTACGCGGACCTGCTCACCCAGCGCGAGGAAGGTGAGATCATCCGCATCGGGCTGATTCCCTGGGCGCAATATGGCGCCGCCAACTCCATCTTCACCTGGGGCTGGGCATTCGGCGGGGATTTCTTCGACTACGACAAGAACCGCATGACTGCCGATGATCCACGTGTCGTGGAAGCGCTTGAGTGGATGGCGAGTTATGCGGAGAAGTACGACGTGACGAAGATCGCCGGGCTACAACAGGGATTTGGGGCCGCCGAGCAGAATCCGTTCATTACCGGCAAGGTGGCGATGATGTGTCTGCACATCGGGGGGATCGCCGACTTGGCGCGCTACGCCCCCGACCTGGACTATGGCGTGACCTTCATTCCCGCGCCGCCCGACGGCGAGCAGCACAGTTCGTGGGTCGGCGGCTGGTGTGTCGCGCTGCCGAAGGGCAGCCACAGCCAGAAGGAAGCGTGGGAATTCATCCGCTGGATGTGCGCGACGCCTGAGGGCGCGGCGCTGATCGGCGAGGAGACCGGGCTATTCCCCGGCTACAGGCGGACGCCCTACTTCGAGGAGATCAAGACCAAGAAGCACTACGGCAAGTTCCTGCAGATCTTGGAGGAGTGCCGGCACCAGCGGCCTGTGATGCCCGTGCAGGCCCGCTACATGCGCGAATTGGAGCGGTCGGTGGATGCCGTTGTCTACGGGCGATCCTCAGCCGGCGATGCTCTCGCACGAGCCGGTGAGACGACGCAGCGTGAGCTTGACATCATCAGCGGCCCGGGAGGTGACGAGTGATCATGACCCGCGCAGGGATTGACCCGCAGCGACGCGCCCTGATACTCGGCCTGCTTTTCTGCCTGCCGGTGATCGTGGGTCTGCTGATCTTCATGGCCTACCCGGTCCTGGCCTCGCTCTTCTACAGCTTCACGCGCTACAGCGTCATGAAGCCGCCGGAGTGGACGGGGCTGGCGAACTACCGCCACCTGGCCCATGACGAGCTATTCTGGAAGTCCCTGGCGAACACGGGCTATTTCGCGGCACTTGCTGTGCCGCTGGGAATCATCGTGGCCCTGGGGCTGGCGCTGCTGCTGAACATGAAAGTCCGGGGCCAGGCGCTGTACCGAACGTTCTTCTTCGTCCCATCGATTGTCCCGCTGGTCGCGAGCTCCGTCCTGTGGATCTGGCTCTTCAACCCGCAGAACGGGGCGATCAACGCCTTGCTGCGACCACTGCTCTCGTCCCTCGGGATGGGCGAGCCCCCGGGGTGGTTCGCCGACCCGGCCTGGTCGAAACCGGCCATCGTGCTCTGGAGCCTGTGGGGCGTCGGGGGCTCGATGGTGATCTTCCTGGCCGCACTCCAGGACGTTCCCGCGGAGCTGCAAGAGGCCGCGGAGGTGGATGGCGCGCGGGCGTGGCACCGCATCCGCCACATCACGATCCCCTTCATCAGCCCTCAGATTCTGTTCGTGTTCATCATGGGCTTGATCGGCGCGTTCCAGTTCTTCACGCCCGCCTATGTCATGACCCGCGGCACCGGTGGGCCGGTGGACTCGACCCTCTTCTACAGTCTCTACCTGTTCAACGTCGCGTTCAGTGACTTCAAAATGGGCTATGCCTGTGCGCTTGCGTGGATTCTGTTCCTGCTCATTGTCGGGTGCACGATCCTGATCTTCAAGACATCAGCCCGGTACGTCTACTACGCCGGCGAGGAGGAGCGCTAATCATGTCTGGGCCTCGCGCGGAGCAGACAACACAAGCCGTGGACGAACCGAAGGGCAGCGCCGAAGCCGGCCGCAAGCTCTCAGTGCCGGTGACTGTCGGGACGCATGTCGCGCTGATCGTGCTCAGCTTCGTCTTCCTCGTGCCTCTGATCTGGCTGATCGTCTCGTCCCTGAAGACCGACGCGCAGATCTTCAAGTTCCCGCCCGAGTGGATACCGTCTCCGCTGACCTTTCAGAACTACCCGGAGGGCCTCACCTTCATCCCCTTCTGGCGGTACCTGCTCAACACGACCATCATCTGCGCGTTCACGGTGCTGGGCACGCTGATCTCGTGCTCCCTGGTCGCTTACGGGCTCGCGCGGCTCCGCTGGCGAGGCCGGAACGTGCTCTTCTACATCATCATCGGCACCATGATGCTGCCCTTCCAGGTGACGATGGTGCCGGTGTT
>JALGSS010000733.1 GCA_029821745.1 Candidatus Zipacnadia bacterium | reverse complement strand
TCATAGTCGGCAATGATCTCCACATCATCGTACCAGCACTGCCCCTCGCCGAAGAACTGCAGCGCGAGGCAGATACTCTCCGTGCCTTCGGGGACAACATCCGTCATCTCGTATTGCGTCCACTCATTGGCGGTGGCGATGGGCCCCGGAGTGTTGGCGAAGGAACGGCCTCCCTTCCAGTAGTAGAGCATACTACTGGCGCCTTCCTTCGCGGTGCACTTGGCCCACCAGCGGGCTGTGATCTTGGTCCCGGGCGGCAGCGCGAACCGGGACGAGTAGTAGTAGCCGCCGGTGTCGATCCTCGCGGACGCCTCGCCACTGTGGGCTTCGTCGGTATCGATCACGTGGTTCTCCACGAAGCCCGGCGCGTTCCGGGGCTGCCATCCCGTCTTCCCGGACTCGAACCCCGGGTTGGCGACGAATCTGGTGAAGTGCCTCGGCACGAGTACGCTTGTGATCGTCGTCGCCTGGGTCTTCTCCGTGGTCGCTGACAGGTATGGACCGTACTCCTCGGCGCCCGGGTATGAGGCCGCCGCCAGACGGACGCCGCCCGGCGAGAAAACGCGTGCCTGGAGCAATGCGCTGCTTCCCAGGGCCAGGATGTCCTCGCCGTCGATCTCGAAGGTCCCGCTCAAATCGGTGTGCAGCATGAAGCTATACGTGTGCTCCTCGGGAGCTGCCAGCGTGTCGCGGATGAAGAACACCCCCGGCTTCGCGAACACAATCTGGCGGTCGAACCGGTCGAGAACGTGGACCTTGGTAGTATTGTACGTATCCGCAGCCTGCCCCATCAGGTAGTCGAAGCCCTCGCTCGTGTACAGTTCGGAGATTCGGCCACCGGTGACGCTGACCTGATCGTGCCCCACGGTCGATGTCGCCTCGCTGGACAGGTACTCCTCGTCGAGGTCCAGGAGGATGGTGCTGTGGCCAATGGAGCCCGACGTATAGCGGCGCTTGGGCGGGTTGAAGTAGCTGCGGTATCCCGGGTCCCAGGCGATCCACTGGCCCGCGTAGTTGATGGTGAAGCTGTTGTGGTCGAAGTGGTTGTGTCCAACGGCCTTGGTGGGTGGCCCGGACTTGAAGGCCAGGAATGCCGGGCCCTGCTTGTAGCCGTCGCGCAGGATCCCGTAACCGATATCCACGAAGGCGTCCGAGGGGTTCCACGTGGGCTCGACGGATTTGATACGCTCCGGGTCCAGGGCGATAAAGTACCGGGGCGACTCGAACCCGAACTGCCCGATCTTCTCGAGGTACCACGCCGCGTCCGTGTCTCCCCGCAAGGCCAGAGCCAACGTCAGCCGAGCAAAGCCCTGGGTCGGGCCGCCGTCACCGAAGGTCATCTGCCGCCAGTCATTCGGGCATAGCAGGCTGATGCAGTACCGGGGCAGGGACTTGATATAGGGGTGTTCGAACAACTCATTCGGCACGCCCGCCGAGGACAGGGCCCAGAGCATGTCGGCGAAGTTGTCCGCCGCGTAGGTTCCGTACATCGGCCCTTCCAGGGCGCCGCCGTCCTCTCCCTGGGCGTCGAAGTTCAGCGTCGCTCGTGCGATAGCCTTGTCGATCCAGCCCTGGGCGCGTTCGTCTTCGTCCAGGAGCGCGATACCGGCCATGCACAGGCCGTTCGCGATGACCGCTGTGTAGTTGTGGTAGGGCGAGATGGATTCGATGAGTTCGTCAATCGGCACGGCAGCCTTGTCTGCGAGAGCCGTGCGAACCGTCGCCCTCTCCGCGTCGGTGAGGCTGTCATAGCACCAGTCATAGAAGATCGAGACCCAGGTCGCCGCGTGGCCCGTGTCCAGGCACGGCTTCCCGCCGCCATAGCTCGGGTCGGTCCAGATCGTGTCCCACGCGCTCATGTGCAGGACCATCTCTTTAGCCTTCTCGAAGTACTTCTCGTCTTCGGTGACGACGTACGCGGTCACGAAGTACCGCAGGCGCGTCGTTATCGAATCCGAGCGCTCCTGGAACATGGCCGTCCAGGGCGGGTAATGCGGGTAGTCATCGTGCCGGGGCGGCGCTTGGTCGGAGAGCGTGTAGGCGAACTCCTTGCTGGGCCCCGCTTCCCTCCCCGGCATGTTGGTCGAGTAGCTGTACGGCTTTGCCTCGACGAACCGGTCCGCTTGCGCCTGGATCTTGCTCCACATCTCTGCGGGCACGTACCCCAGAGCATTGCGCTGTGTATCGGCGGCCATGGACCTCAGGCGCGGCAGGTCATCAGGCCCGAGGAAGATCCGCGGGTGTTGGGCTGCGGCAGAACAGCCTGTCAGTGCGATGGCTACAAGTACGATGGCGACTATCGGCATTGACGTCATTCAATGCACCTCCACCGGCCATTGTCGCATTCGCAGCCGGTCTTCTGCAAGCCCGTCCTTGAGGAAGGAGAACAGCGGTGTCCGGGGAAGTGGCTCATCAAGCACGGCCGGACACTCATATTGCGCTGACAAAGGCAGGCCATCCATGCCCAAGATCGAGCATTTCCTCGACGCTGTGCCGATGACGCAAGGGCCCAAGTTCCACTGGTTTGGCTACTACGACAAGTTCCCGTGGGACATCACCGGGCGCTATCTGCTGTCTCTGGAGATCGACTTCATGGATCGCGTTCCCGTTCCGGGTGACGTGGCCGGCATCGGTATGATCGATCTGCAGGACGGCAACAAGTGGATCGCGCTCGCAGAGACCGAGGCCTTCAACTGGCAGCAGTCCACACATCTGCAGTGGATGCCCACGGCGCCCGACCGGGAGATCATCTACAATCACCTCGCCGGCGGGCGGTCAGCCTCAACTTTTCCCGGGTCCATTCCACCCGCCCGGGGTACGGGTACAACCACCTGATGCACCTCGCGGGCCCCGACCTGAGTGACGAGGACGGCGTCTGGGTGATGGATCTGGAGACGGGCGAGCATGAGCTCATCATCACCCTCGCGCAGGTCTACAATATCGAGCCGCAGGATGGCTTCGAGGGTGCCAGACACTGGTTCAACCACATGCAGTTTTGCACCGATGACTCCCGCTTCATCTTCCTGCACCGGTGGACGCAGGAGAAGTCCTGGGGCACGCGCCTGTTCACTGCAAGCCCGGATGGGAGCGATATCTGCCTGCTCAACGGCGAGCAAATGACCTCGCATTTCGACTGGTGCGGCCCCGATAAGGTGCTCGCATGGGCCCGGCGC
>JALGSS010000732.1:3537-5173 GCA_029821745.1 Candidatus Zipacnadia bacterium | reverse complement strand
GCGGCGGGCCCAGCGGCTGAGTTCACGTACTTCAGCCCGGACGGAGAAGAGGGCTACCCGGGGAACCTGTCGGTGCGAGTGGTCTTCACACTCACGAACAAGGACGAGCTGAAGATCGAGTACTGGGCGCGGACCGACAAGCCGACGCCGGTGAACCTGACGAATCATGCGTATTTCAATCTCGCAGGCGCTGAGAACCGCGGGATCCTGGGGCATCGCCTGATGCTCGACGCGGATCGGTACACGCCCGTGGACGACACGCTGATCCCGACAGGGGAGATCGCTCCCGTGGCGGGGACGGCGCTCGACTTCAGCCGCCTGAAGCGCATCGGGAAGGACATCAAGCAAGCCGGGGGCGACCCGGTGGGGTACGACCACAACTTCGTGCTGAACAGCAAGGGCCGGTCGCTGTCCCTGGCGGCCCGCGCTGAAGAGGCAGGCTCCGGGCGCGTGCTGGAGATGTACACCACTGAGCCCGGCGTCCAGTTCTACTCAGGCAACTTCCTCGACGGCAGTCTCACGGGCAAAGGCGGGGCAATCTACGAGCAGTACCACGGATTCTGCCTCGAAGCTCAACATTTCCCGGATACGCCGAACCAGCCGGGCTTTCCGTCGGTCATTCTTGACCCCGGGCGCGTCTACCGGCAGACGACGGTATACCGCTTCCTGACCAAACCGCCGCGACGCGGCGCGCAGTAGGCACCGGGAACGGGATGAGTCTCGACTCTCAGAGTTGATTGAAGGCGCGGCGATGCACTTGCCGCGCCTTCACTTCGTCCATTGCGGGCGACACAGCGACGATGGCGGCGGGGGCGATTGCGGCGAATCGGGATGGCCGGCCGGATACGCGGCGCGCCCCTCACACAGGCCACCCACCGATCTCTCGGCGGGCGGCCTGTGGCTGAACGTTAGCCTTCGAGGGCCGACCTACTTCAGGCGCAGGCCCTTGTCGATGAGCTGGCGTTCGCGCAGCAGCAGGGATCGGTAGCCCTGGATGCTCGGAGCGACTGCGCTCAAGCGCGTTGTCATCTGCTGGATGTCTGCTCGGGCCGCCTGCAGATGACGAGGCTCGAGGAGCTCGTCCTGGGCGAGCTTGGCCACCGCGCTATTGAGGGAACCCTTGAGCCTTATGCTCTCGGCTTCGATCTGAGGAAGCCGGGCCTCTCTGGCTGCGATGCCGTCCCTGAGCTCCTGCAGGTGCGCCCGTTGTTCATCGGTGAGTTTCGTGACCACAAGGCGGCCCGTGACCGCTTTGTCGAGAGTCGGCGTGTCCGGGAGCGTGAGCAGGCCGGTCGATGTCGCCAGGTTGGGCGCGAGAAGGGTCGGACCCGCTGCTGCTGTTGCCTGAGCGAGGGTCGCTGTGGGTTGAGCGAGCTTCGCTGTCCGTCCAGTTACCCTCGCCGTCGGGCCGGTTGTTCTCGCCGCCGGGCGGGTGGTACGTGGCTTCATTCTCAGGCCTCGGCGCGGAGCGATTCTGGGCGGCTTGGTCTTGGGCGGTGTCACTTCGCTCTGACTTGGGCCTCGTGCCAGCCTGGCCTCGAGCTCGTCGGCCATCTCCAGAGCTTCGGCCTGCAGCCTGGCGTACTGGTCCATGAGCTGGGACGACTTGGCCAGCATGATGCTCGGCGTCTCGACC
>JALGSS010000732.1:0-3511 GCA_029821745.1 Candidatus Zipacnadia bacterium | reverse complement strand
TGGATTGGCATCGGGAGGATCCTGTCAAGCACGAGTTTGGCAACCACGTGGCTGACGGACGGACGGAGAGCGCGGATGCGGTACACAACGTTCACCTGCACGTGGCTCGTGATCCGGAAGAAGACGACACTGCGGCTGTTGCTGATGTTCAGCACGCGGTCATTGTGCTCGCCGAGGCCGTAGTTCTGGGCGCGGGTGAAACGCTGGGTGAACGTGCGGTTGATCGAGTTGTTGATGTCGCGGCCCGTGCTCGTGAAGCGCAGCTCGATGTAGTTCGTGAGGCTGTTGCTCTTGAACAGCTCGGGGGTCTGGTTGTACCGGATTGTGTCCTCACCGGCGATGGACCAGCTACCGGAGGCCGGCAGGCGCGTTGTCTTCGCTGTCTGGCCGTCGCTTGCGCGGACGTTGACCACCAGGTTTCGGAGCTCCGCGCCCGAAACAGAGACGCCGGCGACGGAGGGCATGTTGAGGTCGCGGTGGATCGATACGCCGAGAATCTCGGCGACAAGGCCCCCGATCTGCGCGCCGGCCGGTGGATCGAGCGTGCGCGCGGTGTGGCTGGACTGCATGTCATCGTGGACCGCCACCAGGAGCTGCGGCCGGGGATCGCCGGCAACCCAGGCGACCTCCTGGTTGACGGTCGTTGTGTTGCTGCTTCCGCTCCAGCCGGAGGTCAGCCATTGGGAGTAGACCTTCGCGCCGTTGATGAAGAATTCAAGTCGCACGCGCGTCCGGTCCTCAGGGTTCGTTTCACGCACCGTCACGGGTATCCGCGCGGTGTTGCCGGTCCAGGTGATGTTGCCCAGACTCAGGGTCGGGCGGCTCTGGGGCAGTTCGGGGACGTGAATGTTGCGGTTGAACAGGATCGCCTTGAGCTCATGCTTTTGCCCGAAGCTCGTGCGGTTGAGCCAGTAGTGGACGAAATTGTCCTTGGAGCCGATGTAGGATGTGTGGGTGACGCCGTGGGGATGGTACCGTGTGAAGATGTGCCAGATCTTCGTGAGATCCGGGTCTGAGATGCCGTCGAAGAACATCTCATTGCCGGGGATCGCCGCCACCTGTTCCTCGCGCTTCTCCCAGCCGGTTGGGTCGTGGACGTCCCACATCACGCTTGCGAGTTCGCCCTCAACGTAGGACCTGTCAGCGCCTGAGGGGATCTCGTCCCGCCAACTTCCGTCCGGGCTCTCAAAGTCGAAGTACCTGCCGTAGCGTCGACTCTGGGTCACCTCGGCCATGAATTCGGCCCAGGCCTCCGACCAGGCGAACTCGCGGCGCTCAGCGACTGAACCGAGGGTGTGGCTGCCCATCCAACCATGCATCCAGCCGGGCCAGGTCCAGTACTCGTCGGCCATGATCCCGTGACTGAGTTCGTGGCGGCAGGCGAGGGACGCGCGGGGCATATCACCGTCGGTGAAGTACCTGTCCGGATAGCGGATGTAGTCGAGGATGCTGACGTAGCTGGCGGTTGGGGCGCTGACCGGGTAGCTGACTTCCTTCTCCTCAAAGTCTCCTCCCGATGGCGCCATGTTGATGAGCCGCTTGCGGTGGTCTGTCATCTCGCGGCAGATGAAGAAGGCCCGCGTGCCCTTGGTCTTGCTCGTGTTACTGGAGTTGTTGAGAGCAGCGACGCCGCCAACCTGGTATCGTCTCGTACTGTCGCTGGGGCCGCCGATGTTGACGTCGATGGTGGTGCGGTTATTGTCCCTCGCGAAGAAGCCCCGCGAAACGGCCTGATAGCCGTCGATCTGCATGTAGTGGCTCTGGACTTCGAGCCTGTTGTTGACTTCAGCGAAGATGATCAGGTACGCGTCATACCCGGATCGCCACCACGCATTGCCCTTGGACAGATTGTAGTAGCCGCTGCTGTCTGTGCTGCCCTCGACGTCGAAAGTGTCCGCGTCGTAGTACTCGGCCAGGACCAGCCTCACGCGAGCATTCTGTAAGGCTTCATACCTGTTGGTCACGAGGTTCCACGTGTTGATGTGTCCACTGACTCGCGCCCTCGCGGCGGCCGGCGCGATGCTCCCGAACAGGAACGCCGCACACAACGATAGACCGACGGCAGCAGTGATCCGGGGTTTTGCCATTGTTGTCGGTTTCCTCCAGTTAGTGCGAATGATTATGCAACCAATTGATATATTCGCTATCGTCCCGGGCGACACCTTCTGCGGCCCCTTCACATGTCCGGCCTCAACGCGGTCGATACGCGGAGCCCAGTCGGGTATAATGACCACAAGAACCACTCAGATCGGTTGCGGAGGACGGTCATGCCCAACCGGATTGTCATCAACGGCAAGGAAGTCACCAATCCTGTTGCCAGGGCGGTCATCGGGTTCCTGGCAGTCGCGTTCGCGCTCGGGATCGTCGTCCTCGTGTGCCTGCTTGTGTTGCCTCTCGTGGGGATCACTGTCGGCGTGTCCCTGGGCTTCGCGGGGATCGTGCTGCTGGTGGTCGCGGTGCTGGTGCCGGTTGTGATGATCGCGGCGGGCCTGCTGGGCGCAGTCGTCGCCCCTTTCCGCGCCCTGGCCGACGTGCTCGCGAGGCGTCGCGGCAAGCTGACGAAACAGGACTAATGTTGTGTTGGAGAACGAATCACCCATGGCCGTGGGGTGTCACAGCGCGTCGTGACCGACGCGCTACAGTCGTGACCGACGCGCTACATGGGCCCCACGGTGCCTGTGGGACGCCTTGCACGGGGCCCCGTCACACACACCGTGACACCCCGTGCCCATGGTTGCCTTTTTTCAACACACACTGTGCCCGGCTCGCCGGGACCTGACTTCAGGGCACCATCACCACGGGGAGGGCGTCGGGAGCCTGGGATGCGTTGGACGCGATTGCTGATTCTGACCGGCTGCTCTCGCAACACTCCACCCCCCGAGGTCGCGGAGGCCGCCCTGGACCGGTGCATCGACGGGCTCTCGCCTCGCGACGTGCGCCCCAGTCACCTGCGATGGCTTGATATCGCGGGGACACCCTATGCCCCCAGCTTCCGAGACGACCGATTCTACCACCATACCGGGCGCTCGCGGGTGAGACTGCAGTGGGTGTCCTCCGGACCGACCTTCACCGGCGTCTTGACCGCTACCCGCCTGAAGCCGAACTTCGCGTATCAGATGAAGCTGTTTGGGCGCAGTCCGGTCGCCTCCCGGGAGACTGTGCCGGATCGGCAGCGTGCTCCTCTGGATTGGGCCAGCTACCAGTTAGGGTGCCTCGGCCGCTGGTCAGCCGGGCCGGCGCGGACCAATCTTGTCACGGAGCGCGCGAAGGGCTCAGACGCGGACGATGGCGAGGCAGTGGGTTACCTCCTGTTCGACTTCTTCATCACCGATTCGCAGGGGAATGCGCGGAAGTCCTTTGCGCTGGACAGCAGCTACCATGTGCTGTGGCGTGAGGGCCGGCGCACCAGGCACCGGACCGACGGGCGAATCGTGCGGCACGCGGTGATGCAAGGATCGTGGGGATACTGCCAGGAGCCGACGGTGGATGCTGGAACGGTGGGTGTCTTCGC
>JALGSS010000731.1 GCA_029821745.1 Candidatus Zipacnadia bacterium | reverse complement strand
AGGTGCTTCATCTCGGCGCCGCTGCCAACCATGAGGAAGCGGGCGTTGTCTCGCCGCTTCATGACGATCTCCGCGGCCTTGAGCACCGTCTTGAGACTCTTCTCGGGTGCGAGCCGTCCGATGAACCCCATGACGAAGTCAGTGTCCGAGAGGCCGTGCAAGGGCCTGATCCTGCCCGGATCGGGCACCGGGAGCTTCGACAGGTCGATAGGATTGTGGAGAATCTCGATGGGTGTGACGACGCCCTGTTGCCGCAGCCGGCCTCGCGTCGACTGGACCGGAGTCGTCACGACATGGCACTTGTTGCAGTAGGTCGTTACCCGGGTCTTGAGGTATGCGTCGACAAGCTGCTCGGGCAGGGGGACGAGCTGGGTGTATAGCTCGTACTCCGTATGCACTGTCGTGACGAGGGGAAGGCCCGCCCACTGCGCGAACCACTGTCCCCAGACGCCCACCCAGACCGGGTGCTGCGTGTGAACGATATCGAAGTCGACCTCTTTGAGGGCATCCATGACCGACCGGGAGTATGGCACAGCTATGTCGTATTCCCAGTCGCCCGGAAGAGGCACAGCCGCGAAACGGTGGACCCTGTCCCGGTCGAGGTCCTTGTCGTAATCATCGGGGCAGGGCGCGAAGATCGACACTTCGTGGCCTCGTGCCTCGAGGGCGATGCGATAGGCCTCGACGCAGTTCGCCACACCGTTAAGCGTCGGGTAGTACGTATTGGTGAAAATCGCTACGCGCAATTTGTGCGTCCTCCAGACGGCTCGGGGCCTGAGAGGGCAGGCGATGGTTCCAGAGGGGCGAGGCGCTATTCTGTCTTGCCGGCCGGGTCCGCGAATAGGGCCTGAACATGGGGGGCCATGAACGCTTCGGCGATCAGCCAGTCGGCTGTCTCACCGTCTGGTGTGAAGAGCGCCAGAACGGGCCGATCTGCTCTTCGAACTCGTCGGCCGATAGCTGGCGGAAGCCGGCCAGCATCTCGAGCGCCTGCTCTCGGGCCCCGCTCTCCCCCGCAGCGATCGCGATCTGCTCTGGGTCGAGAATGGCGCGTACTTGCCGGGCGAATTCGCTTTCGGCCTGGGGATCCAGACTCCGCAGCGCGGCCGCTTCGCCCCGCAGTTGCGCGGTCTGACTCGACAGTGTCTCCGGGATGTCCTGTCTGCGGGTCAGGAGGTCGCGCTCCTGCTCAAGCAGGGGGATCAGTTTCGCCTCGAGTTCCCCGACCCGCTTCTCCCTGTCGGCCGCTTGGGTCGTTGGTCCCGCGAGAACCTCGCTCAGCTTGGCGATCTGGTCATCGCTCAGGTCGAGGCTGTTGACGAATCTGATCGCCCAGATCTGTGCGTCCAACTCCTCCACCGTCGCGGATGTTTCGGTCGACGGTTTGCCGTCCGCCTGAGAACCCGTCCCCGTCTCGCCGCGTCGCTGACCGCACCCCACAGAGAGCGCGAGCCCACACACAACCAGCACACAGAGCGCTCGCCGTGCCGACAGACAAGCGCCGGCACGCCGGGTCGGGAACGGAAGGGCTGCGACCGGGACTGACGGGTTCGCCTGCATTGTCCCCACCTGTGAGATCCGGCGTCGCTGCTATCTGCGCTTGAACGACTGGTTCGCCATCGCCAGGAACTCCTGGTTCCGCTTGGTGCGGCGCAGGCCACTGAGCAGCGTTTCAGCGGCTTCCGGCGAGTCCATCACATTGAGGGCTCGGCGAAGCTGCCAGACGCTCTGCATCTCGTCGTCGGAGAACAGCAGCTCCTGGTGCCGGGTCATGGACTTCTGAATGTCGATGGCCGGGAACGTGCCCCGGTTGGCGAGATCGCGAGAGAGCACCAGGTCCATGTTGCCGGTGGCCTTGAACTCCTCGTATATCATCTCATCCATGCGGCTGCCGGTGTCGATGAGAATGGTGGCCAGGATAGTGAGGCTGCCGCCCTGCTCGATGTTCCGGGCGGCGCCGAAGAAGCGCTTCGGCCGGTACAGCGCCGTGGGATCCAGACCACCCGACAGCGTGCGTCCGCTCGGGTCCACGGTCAGGTTGCTGGCGCGCGCGAGGCGGGTGATGCTGTCCATGAGAATGACGACATCCTCGCCCTGCTCGACCATTCGCTTGGCCCGCGCGAGGACCATCTCGGCCACTCGCAGGTGGTTCTCGGGCAGCTCGTCGAAGGTGGAGCTGACGACCTCACCGTCGACGGACCGGGCGATGTCGGTGACCTCTTCCGGGCGTTCATCGATCAGCAGGACGATCAACCGTATGTCATTGTAGTTCTGTGTCATGCAGTTGGCGACTTGCTTGATGATCGTTGTCTTGCCGGCCTTGGGCGGGGCGATGATGAGACCGCGCTGCCCGCGACCGATAGGTGTGACGATATCGAGCATGCGGCCGGTCAAGTTCGTAGGAGTGCCCGTCTCAAGCACGATGCGCTCGGCCGGATAGACAGGTGTGAGCTGATCGGCGTCCTCGAAGTGGGGCCGGTCTCGGACCTGTTCCGGGGGCATGCCGTTGATGGTCTGCACCCTGAGCAGCGACCAGAAGCGCTCGGTTTCCTTGGGCGGGCGCACCGGCCCGCTGACAAGGTCGCCGAAGCGCAGGTCGAAGCGCTTGATCTGCGTCTCGGCGACGTAGACATCGAGCTCCGGGTTGGGATTGTAGCTGTCCACCCGGAGGATGCCACGGCCGTCCGAGAGGGACTCCAGCACGCCGTACCGATATGAGTGCCCGTTCTTTTCGCTCTGGCCGACGAGAAGCTTCATGCAAAGATCATGCTTCTTCGCCGACGAATAGCCGGGAATGTTCATATCGGCTGCGAGTTGCCGGAGCTCTTCTACGGTCATCTGTTGCAGTTCTGCAAGTTCTAACATGGTTCCTACCACTACTCTTATTGCGCGACAGGCGTGAACCAGTCGCGGTTTTTGTGCGTTGGCCGAGGCCAACTCCGGTCCTCCCACGGCAAACGCGCGCGGAAGGCCGGCTGGTGGAGATTGCTGCGGATATGCATGGGGATCACGTCACACTGCGCGCGATCCCCGCACGAGGTCAGTGGGGCTTCAGGGAGTAACGAAGGTCGCTACACCCTTTGACCGCCACGACACCGTGTCGGTTCACTTGCCACGAGATTGTCAAGCGCACGTCGTCGGATACGGGCCTGTAGCGTCAACTCTCGTATGCCCGGGGTTTGAGCACCGCGATGTACGGAAGGTTCCGGTACCGCTGCGAGAAGTCCAGGCCGTATCCGACCACAAAGCGGTCGGCGATCTCGAAGCCCACGTAGTCGGGTCTGAAGTCGGTGACCCGCCGGGATGGCTTATCCAAAAGGCAGCAGGTCCTCACGGACGCCGGGGCCTGTCCCTGGATGGCGTCAACGAGCTTGGTCAAGGTACGTCCCGTGTCGACGATATCCTCGACGATGAGCACGTGGCGCCCGGACATGTCGCCACAGGAGTCCAGATCAAGTCGGACGCTCCCGCTCGACTCCGTGGAGCCCCCATAGCTCGTGGCGCCGACGAAATCGACACACACCGGCAACTGCAAGGCTCGCATTAGATCTGCGAGGAAGATCACCGCGCCCTTAAGCGTGGCGAGTAGAAGGACCTCTGAGCCCGCATAGTCGGCGGTGATGGTCGCTGCCAGTTCCTCGACTCTGCGGGCGATTGCGTCTTCATCGAACAGCACTTCGGCGATGTCGTCGGTCATGTCGGCGAAGGCCACTGGGGCTCTACTCCCACTCAATCGTGCCTGGCGGCTTCGAGGTGATGTCGTAGACCACGCGGTTAACGCCGCGGACTTCATTTGTGATGCGGTTGGAGATCCGGGCCAGCACCTCGGCTGGAATCCTGGATGCGGTTGGAGATCCGGGCCAGCACCTCGGCTGGAATCCTGCTCCAGTCGGCGGTCATGAAGTCGTCCGTCTCCACGGCGCGGACGACGACTGGGTGGCCGTACGTGCGCCCATCGCCCATCACGCCGACACTGCGCATCGTCGCGAGCACCGCGAAGCACTGGGAAATTGTGGGTTCGAGGCCCGCCTCCCGCAACTCCTCGCGAATGATCGCGTCGGCCTCGCGGACCAGGTCGAGCCGATCGGCCGTTACCGACCCGATGATGCGCACTGCAAGTCCCGGGCCAGGGAAGGGCTGGCGTTGGGTGATCTCCTCGGGCAGGCCCAACTCGCGGCCGACCTGGCGCACCTCGTCCTTGAACAGCCGGCGCAGCGGCTCAAGGTTTTCGTACTTCATGTCGTCGGGCAGGCCGCCCACGTTGTGGTGAGTCTTGATGGTATCCGTCGCGCCGCCCGCTCCGCCGCTCTCGATCACGTCCGGGTATAGCGTCCCGTGGACGATGAACTCGAACTCGGCGAGCTTGGCGCTCTCCTCTTCGAAAGTGCGAATGAATGTCTCC
>JALGSS010000730.1 GCA_029821745.1 Candidatus Zipacnadia bacterium | reverse complement strand
CCGTGACACCCCGTGCCCATGATTGGCCTTTCTCGACGCAACCGAAGGGGCGTGTTGACAAAGGCCGGATAGCCGTGGGGTGCCGATGTCGTACAATCGGCGGGGCCCCACGGATGCCCTTGAATCCCTTGCACGGGGCCCCGTCACACAAACCGTGACACCCCGTGCCCATGATTGGTCTTTCTCGACGCAACCGAAGGGGCGTGTTGACAAAGGCCGGATAGCCGTGGGGTGCCGATGTCGTAGAATCGGCGGGGCCCCACGGAGGCCCTTGAATCCCTTGCACGGGGCCCCGTCACACACACCGTGACACCCCGTGCCCATGCGTAGTTGGTGTTTCGACCCAGCCCAGCCCTGGCTTCCTCTCTCCCCCACGCCGAGTCAAAGCGCCGGAGCCAATTGGCTCCGGCGCTTGTTTGTGCGTGCGAGATGCGAGTTCGGCTCAGGGCGTCGCTGTGCGGGGCTACTCTCGCATTTCCAGGACGAGCAGCCGGTTGACCGCGTTGATGTAGGCGTTCGCGCTGGCCTCAACGATGTCCGTGGAGGCCGCCTTGCCCACGGCCTCATTCCCGTTGCGCTTCACGTGGACGGTCGCCTCACCGAGAGCGTCCTTGCCCATCGTGACACTGCGCACCGAGTAGTCCTCAAGGGTCAACTCCACCCCCGTGATCCGCTCGATGGCCTTGTAGGCGGCGTCCACCGGTCCGTTTCCGCAGGCGGCGTCCTGGTAGTCCTGACCTTCCCGGACGAGCTTGACGGTCGCGGTCGGCATGGTCTGCGGACCGGATGTCGTCTGTAGGCTCGCGAGAGTCCACACCTGAGGCATGCTGTCGGTGGCTTCCCGCATGATGATCTCGAGGTCCTCGTCATAGACCTGCTTCTTCTTGTCCGCGACCTCAACGAACCGCTCGTACACTTCCGCGAGTTCCTCGTCCGTCACGTCGTAACCGAGATCGGACAGGCGCTTGCGCAGGCCGTGCTTGCCTGACCGGCGGCCCAGTGTGAGCGAACTCTCGGCCACGCCGACGTCCTCGGGTGTCATGATCTCGTACGTCTGCCGGTTCATGATGATCCCGTGCTGGTGGATCCCAGCTTCATGGGCGAAGGCATTCTCACCGACGATCGCCTTGTTCCGCTGAACCACGAAGCTCGTGAGGTTGCTCACCATCTTCGAGGTCTTCATGATCTCCTGGGTCACGATGCCGGTCTCGCACTCGAACAGGTCGGCCCGGGTCTTGAGGGCCATAACGATCTCTTCGAGGGAAGCGTTCCCCGCGCGCTCACCCATGCCGTTGATCGTGCACTCTACCTGCCCGGCGCCGGCCTGAACCGCCGCCAGCGAGTTCGCCACCGACATGCCGAGGTCGTCGTGGTTATGGACGCTGATGACCGCGTCGCCGATGTTCGGCACATTGTCGAAGAGGAACCGGATGGTCTCATACAGCTCCCACGGGGTCGTGTACCCAACCGTGTCCGGGACATTGACGGTTGTCGCCCCGGCCTCGATGACCGCCTCGACAACGTCGCGCAGGTAGTCCAGGTCCGTGCGCATGGCGTCCTCTGCTGAGAACTCCACGTTGTCGCAGCGTTCCTTCGCGAACTGGACCCCGTGGACCGCGCGCTTGAGGACCTCCGCCTTGGTGCTCTTGAACTTGTGCTCGATGTGAAGGTTGCTTGTGCCGATGAACGTGTGGATACGCGGCTTCTCGGAGGGCTTGACGGCATTCCAGGCGGAGTCGATGTCCGCCTCAACCGCACGGCAGAGCCCGGCGATCTGCGGTCCCTGTATCTCGCCGGCGATGGCTTTCACTGCCTCGAAGTCATCCGGTGACGAGATGGGGAAGCCGGCTTCTATGACATCAACATTGAGCCTCGCGAGCTGATGGGCGATCTTGATCTTGTCATCGAAGCTCAGGCTTGCGCCCGGGGACTGCTCGCCGTCTCTCAGTGTCGTATCGAAAATGACGATCTTGCGTGTCATGCTAGTCTCCTCTTTCCTCTTACCCGTAGTTGTCGCTAATGTGCGGACGTCAGCGAGGGTGCCCCCAGATGGGGGCCGGGTAGGATGAGGGAGACTCTTGTGTAGGCGTGTTGTCGCTTCATGGCTCTCACAAGTGTATAGTCTGGCACCACGCGGAATCGAAAACGCCCTTCGTCGCGCAGTCCGGTTCATAATGACCGGGTTGCGAGACGAAGGGCGTAGTGCACTCCGCGGTACCACTCGCGTTGGTCGCTGGGCGACCCACTTAAGCCGTGCGGGAAACCCGAGGGCGGTCTCCGATACGGTTTCCCTTGTAACGGTGGGAGTTCCGGCGGTCCCTACTGGCGCTGGGTGTCTACCTACGCGTTCGGTCCGCGACTCAGGGGCGAGCTTCGGCGCGTTTCGGATAGCCGCCTTCCAGCCGTGGGCGGCCTCTCTATGATCTTCCACACGCCTACTGTTCCCCGTCACAGTCGGCCTAGCTATTCAGTTGGGCAGATTATACGGTATACGAGTAATCGCGTCAAGTCTCTGGTATTCACAGGTTGGCCCAGTACGGCACACCAAAAACCCATCCTACGCTCTCAATCCGCAACCCGGGGCGCGTCCAGTGAGCGATTGACTTCCTGGCCATAAGGAGGGAAGGCTCGTCGCCAGGCCGAATACTCAGGCGATGATCTTAACTCCCGCTTCCATGGAGAGGGCGATTCACGTGCTCAGACGACCCGGTATCTCGATGGCGTTGCTGCTGGCGGCCTGCGTTTTCCTGGCTCTGCCCGGAGCGGAGGCCTCAACGGCGAGAGACTATCCCACAGCCGTGGCCGGCTGCAGCGATCAGGCCCCGGATATCGACGGGCAACTCGAGGACGCCGCATGGCAAGGTGCCGTTGAGCTCTTCGACGACATTGTGGGCGAGAAGGCGAAGGGCGAGACTCGGGCGCGAGTGCTGCGCGGCGGCGATGTGCTGTTCATCGCTGTGACCTGCAAGTTCGCGCCCGGCGCGAAGCTCACCGTCAACGGCACGAAGCGCGACTCCGATGTATATATGGGCGAGTGCGTCGAGATCTTCATCGACCCCAACCTGTCCCTGCGGAAGTACTTCCATCTGCTGGTGAACCCCGCAAACGTGCAGCGGGACGAAACGGGCGACAAGCTGGGCAGCCCGCCATATAGCGTGGCCTGGGACGGCAAGTGGGAATCTGCCACCTATGTGGGCGAGGATGAGTGGACCCTGGAGGTCGC
>JALGSS010000729.1 GCA_029821745.1 Candidatus Zipacnadia bacterium | reverse complement strand
CCCGACGTGGTGTCCGGCAGGGGAATAGACCCGTGCGGGCGAAGAATTGTTCCGGAGTACAGCGGACAGACGCTCGCGGCAGGCTGACGCCAGGAGGATCCCCCTCATGCGACCACGTGCCTGGATGATGACCTTCCTGCTTCTCGCCGTTCTCGCCGCCGGATGCCAGGCTCAGAAAGCTGAACAGGCCCAACAACGCCAACAGGCCCTCCAAACCAAGACCTACATGGTGCCGATGCGCGACGGAGTGAAGCTGGCGACGACCGTGGCCCTCCCCGAGGGCGATGGACCGTGGCCGGCAGTGCTGACCCGAACGCCATATGGCAGGATGCGGTTCATGAAGGACGCGCCGGCAATGGTGCGCAACGGGTACGCCCGCGTCGCTCAGGATCTGCGCGGTCGTTTTGAGTCCGAGGGCACGGATACCGTCTTCCTCAGCGACGGATGGGGAGAGCAGCAGGACGGCTATGACACGATCCAGTGGATCGCCGAGCAGCCCTGGTGCGATGGCAATGTGGGGATGATCGGCGGCTCGGCGATGGGGATCACGCAATACCTGGCGGCGGGGTCTGTGCCACCGGCTTTGAAGGCCTGCCATGCCACGGTTGCCACCGCCAGCATGTACCATTACGCGGCCTACCAGGGCGGCGCGTTCCGCAAGGCACTCGTGGAGAACTGGATGAGAGGCCAGAAGTTCAGCGATGAGGCCTTCGAGAAGGTCGTGGGGCATCCGGTCTATGATGACCTCTGGGCCGCGACGGACCTCGTGGCGCGCGCCCCACAGGTGACGGTGCCGATGGTGCACATCGGCGGCTGGTACGACGTGTTCGCCCAGGGAACGCTGGACGCGTTCGACGCTCTGCAACACCGCGGCGGCGAGGGTGCGAAGGGCAATCAGATTCTCATGTTCGGGCCCTGGGTGCACGGGACGAGGCCCGGCGGGAACCTGAAGTTCCCGCTGAACGCGCTCCGAAAGCCGGTAGGGCGGCTGATGGTGGACTGGTTCGGCAATCTGCTGTCCGGCCGCAAGCCGGAGAGTCTCAGCAAGCCTCCCGTCCACTACTACGTCATGGGTGCCTGCGAGGAGCCCGGTGCCCCCGGGAACGAATGGCGCAATGTCGCCGACTGGCCCGTGCCCGCGAAGCAGACAGCCCTCTACCTGCACGAGTCCGGCGAGGCCTCCTTCAGTGCGCCCGACTCGGCGGACGCAAGCAAGCGCTTCGAGTATGATCCCGCAGACCCCGTGCCGACCGTGGGCGGGTGCAATCTGACCATCCCCAGCGGCCCGGCGGATCAGCAAGTAGTCGAGCGGCGCGACGATGTCCTCGTCTTCACCACGGCCCCCCTCGAGGAGCCGCTCGAAGTGACGGGGCAGATCTTCGCGAAGCTGTGGGTGTCCTCCGACTGCCCCGACACCGACTTCACCGCGAAGCTCACCGATGTGTACCCAGACGGTCGGTCAATGCTGATCTGCGACGGAATCCTGAGGATGAGGTTCCGCAACAGCTTCGAGGCGGAGGAGATGATGGAGCCGGGGGAGGTCTACGAGGCGCAGGTCGACCTGTGGAGCACGAGCATTATCTTCAATAAGGGGCACCGGATACGCGTGGCGATCAGTAGCAGCAACGCCCCGCGGTTCGACCCCAATCCGAACACCGGCGCGGGCTTCCGCGAGAATGATGACACGCGGATCGCCACGAACACGGTGTATCTGAGCAAGAAGCGGCCGTCGCAGGTGCTGCTCTCACTGCCGGAGTGACGCATCTGGGGAGTGGACGCGCACGCGAACGGGCCGGGCCCCGGATCGCCCGGCCCGTTCGCTGGCTGTTTGATTGCCGGCGGAGCACTACCAGTAGCTGTCGCGCGAGTCGTCCCGGCCCTGACTCCTGCTGGAGCCGCGCCGGCTGCTGCTGTAGCCGCTCTGGTGACCGTAGCCAGACCGGCCGCTGCTGCCGCCACCACGACCGTAGCTCGAGCCGTACCCGCTGCCGCTGCCGCCACCATACCCGCCAGATCCCCCGGCGCCCTGATCGTAGATCACGTCATCCGCGTCCAGCGCATACGCGATGGTCTCCGGGTTGCCTCGGAACAGGGGGATGACGAGAAAGTGCGGCGTGTAGGTGGGCGTCATCTGGGCCAATTGCGCCATGCCACGGATCTGCGCGACGCCCCGAAACTGCGTCCCAGGTGCGGGCTGGGCAGGCTTGCGTCCCGGGGGCAGTCCGAAGGCCCCGATCGGCGTGCCCGTGTCCGTCGTGGTGTACTCAGGCGACTGGGGTGTCATGAACGGGAGACCCTGGGCCCAGACGCCGGCGCACAGCAGTATTGCCGCTATAACGGCTATAATTCCAACAATCCGACCAGTCACGAATCCTCACTCCTTGGCGAACCCATGCAGATATGCATGGAGATTTGCCTCCACCAGTACGGGTGCCGACCGTTGCTTTAATAGACGCACAATTGGCACTCAATGTTCCTTTCTTGGCTGGTTGTCGGAACTGTCCTCTTCGCAGGAGGAGGGCGTTTCTGAGGCGAACCCTCCGACGTGAACGGCGTCCACCCCGGGCCGTTGCCGGTGGCACAGTGTGATGTGACTTCGCAGACCACACACCTCGCGGGTAGTGCGGGCCGGTGGCCTGCACCGGTCGACAATCATGAACCCGGTGTCGTTCCCCCCATTCCTCGCAGGAAGGGGGCCGGGGGGTAGGTGTCGTTCGCGACGACGGGTGGCACTGGTTACCACGAAGTGGAACCAGTGTGGGAGAATGGCATCCCGACGATTCCGCTCGCCCAACTGCGGGACGAGGCTGCGCGGCGGGCTCTGACAGATGCCGTTGGCTGGGCAGTTGACGCCTTCACACAAGCCAATTCCGCCGCCGAGTGAGAGGAAGCAGACCATCCCCATGACCCCCCGAGAACGCCTTCTTGCTGCTATCGAGTTTACCGGGCCCGATCGCTGCCCCATCCATCACTACATCTTCCCCGGGGCCCTCTGG
>JALGSS010000728.1 GCA_029821745.1 Candidatus Zipacnadia bacterium | reverse complement strand
ATGGAGCAGTCGGAGAAGGTCTCCACGGCGGTGACGAAGCAGCAGCAGGCGGTTGAGGAACTTGACCGCCGGGCGACCACTGCCCGGGAGCGGCACACGCAAGAATCGGCCCGTCTACACAGCGAGGTCAATGATCTCAGCGCAAAACGCGATCAGGTGGCGTCGCAGATCGACGGGGCAATGATGAAGCAGTACGAGGCCCTGCGGGCGAAAATGGACGGCGTGGCGGTGGGCGCGGTGAAGCTGGGGACTTGCACGGCATGTCGCGTGAGGGTACCCAGCACGTACGCGGGCAAGTTGAAGTCCCGCGACGAACTGGTGCGCTGCGAGAGCTGCCGGCGGATCCTGTACCTGCCTGAAGGCGAGAGCCCCTATGCGCCCGAGGAGGACATCTGAGGCCCGCCACTCCGTGCGCGCGAAGCCGCTTGACGGCTACAGTTCGAGCTCCAGGCGGTGGGCTTTCAGCCAGGCCCGGTGCTCGCGATGCTCGGGCAGGATGCTCTCCACCAGGGCCCAGTAGTCCTTCGAGTGGTTCGGGTGGATCATGTGGCAAAGCTCGTGCACGATGAGGTAGTCAACAACAGGCGGCGGGGCCATGACGATACGGAAGCTGATGCTGATGTTTCCCCGCGCAGAGCAACTCCCCCAGCGGCTCTTCAAGTCTTTCACGGTCACTTTCCTGGGCTGAACACCGAGACGCTCCGCGAATACCGGGAGGCGCTCTTTCACCATCTCCAGCGCCTGGTCAATGAGCCACTGACGGATGGCTGTCCTCACAGCGCCTCGCCGGCGATCGTCGGGAAGTCCGGCATCAATGACCACCCGGAGCGTCTTGCCTTCCAGAGCGACTCCGAGCTCTCCTGAGTCGGTCACCACCTCGATCTCAACCGGCTCACCCCGGTAGAGAATGCGCTCGCCCGACCGGTAGTCCTGGGATGCCGGGGCGAGGCGCTCCACCTCCGCGCGCCTTTCACGAATCCAGGCGGCCTGCCTGAGCACGAACTTCTTGATCTCCGCTTCGGGCAGATTCACGGGCGCGCGGACTTCCACCCTCTTGTGAGGATCGACGAAGATCGCCACGCGCTTGCGATTGGCCTTGCGCGTCACAAGGTACTCGATACGCCCTTCATCATCCTCGACAAAGCGCAGATTCCTCTGACGCACTCGCTCCGGGTCGAGGGCGTCCAGGATCTGCTCCTTGTTGCCTATCAGGAGGTCCTCCGCCGTGTTCACTTCCAGGAAGGGTAAGTGCACGAGAACGGTCCCATCCGGCCGGACGGCGATCCTCCGGCCCCGGCTGCAGGCGGAGAACTTCACATCGTACGAGATGACTTTGCCGTCGAGTTCAATGGTCGGCAATCCGGGGCCTCCTACACGGCAGAGCTTTCGCGCGTATCATCAGGCGGCGACTGCGTGAGCACACGATCCCCCATGAGACTGATCGCCCAAGCGCCAAGGGGTGCGGTGAGGATGATCGAGAGAACCGCAACCGCGAGAATCAGCTCTCCGCCCTTCACTCCCGCAGTAAGAGGCACCGCGCCGATGGCCGCCTGCACGGTGGCCTTCGGGATGTACGCTACGACGCAGAACAGGCGCTCGGGGATCGTGAACTCGCTGCGCAGGAAGCACAGGTACGTGCCGATGCTTCGGGCGACGAGACCGATGCCCACAACGGCGGCCCCCGCAAGGCCCGCTTCCCAGGCGACGTGGATGTTGACCTGCGCGCCGACCAGCACGAACAGGAGTATCTCGGCGAACACCCAGATCTTGCTGAGCTTCTGGGAGATCTCGTGGGCAGCGGTCTCTGACTTCTCCAGGATGATGAAGCCGATTGCCATCACGGCAAGCAGGCTCGCGAAGGGCACGATGTTCTCGAGCCATGTCTCGGTCTGCGTCAGCAGGATCCCGACGCCCAGGATGATGAGCACGCGTTTTGTGGCGCGCGGGTCCAAGCGCTGGAACAGCCGGTGCAAAACGATCCCCACAAGCAATCCGGCGGCGACGCCCAGCAGGATCGACACGGGCACGCTGAGCAGCTTGGCGGCAAGATTCACCTTCGTCCCGGCGACCAAGCCCATCAACGAGGAGAAGATGACGATGACGAACACGTCGTCCACCGATGAGGCGGCCAGCAGCAACGTCGGAATCCCCTTGTCAGTACCCTTGCGGCGGTCCATGAAGTTGATCATGAGCGGGACGACAACCGCCGGGGACACTGCCGCGACAATCGACCCGAGAATGGCTGCTTCCAGGTATCCGAGGCCGAGGAGACGCGGCGCGACGAGGGTGATCGCCACACCCTCCAGGATAGCGGGGAGGCAGGCCATTAGCATCGCGCGCATCCCGACGCGGTTGAGAGTGTCCTTGCTCAACTCTAACCCCGCGCGGAGGAGAATCACGATGAGCGCGATCTTCCTCAGGTCCGCAGAGACGGCGAGTAGTTCGGGCTTGATGAGACCAAGGACATAGGGCCCGAGCACCACGCCCACGAGCAGCATGCCGATGAGCCCAGGCATGCGCAGCCTGCGGAACACATGGTCCGCGACCAAGCTGAGCAGAATTATCAGGGCGAGGCTGAAAGCCATGAGACAGTTCTTTTCTGGGTGCCGGTATCTACACACAAAACGAGGGTCCGGCGATGGTTGGCCACCCGCCGAACCCTCTGTACTTTGTACACCATCCACGGATGCGCGCGCAAGTTTACACGCGTGGACGCAGGGGCCTCAACGCCGGGCGAACTCAGCCAGCAGAGCGGCGCAGTTTTCCATCGCCCCCAGGTGTCCCAGCTCGAACCCGTGGGTATTCTGGGTCGGAAATCCGACACAGGCAGCCCGGCCCGAGTAGCCGTACTTGCTCGTCACGGACGCATCGCTACCGAAGGAGCGAACGATGAGGGGCTGATGCCCCCCACAAACGTCATCGGACAGGCTGCAGAGCTCGTCGGCGAGACCCTTGTGCAGGACGAAGATGGCATCCTTGTAGAAGATGACGGGCGTGTCC
>JALGSS010000727.1 GCA_029821745.1 Candidatus Zipacnadia bacterium | reverse complement strand
GCGGATGGAGGCTCTCCGTCGACATCCCGAAGCCCCTGCGCGGGGACTTCCCGAGTTGCGTCGGTCTTGACTGGTCCTCCGGACGCACCCCGGGCCCGGTCAGGCGCGTCAGCGGCCCGGTCATGCGAGTGGGTCTTGGGGAAGACGGCGCGGACAAAACGGCCGCGCTGTTCCCGGGCGTCGAGTTCCTCGGTGAGAACGAGAAATCATCGAACACGGATGTGGTTGGCAGCACCGTCGGCTTCCGGCCCTCGCCGCCACCGTATTGGGCGACGGTCCCTGTCCTTGCGGTTCTGAAGGACAGCGTGCTCAGCGGCATCATGTGGCCCGCAGTGTCGGAGCGTGTGCGGATGCCCGTGGCGGAGTTCGCGTCGCCAAACTTCATTGACGGGCAGGCGAACCATCGCCTCGCCTGCTTCTCGCCGGGGGAGCCATACCGTGCTACGAACCAAACCGTTGCGGCGAAGCCATCGCCCAAGCGTGCTTTCGGCGGCAGCATGAAGGTCTTCGCTCTGGCCGGGGGAGACATCATCGACGCAGTCCCGCTGTGGTACTTCAACTACGGTCTCCCTGAAGTGCCTGAGCCGCCCCATTCTCCGGAGGAGGCCCTGGACCTGTGCATGCAGGGATGGGCTCAGACCCTTTGGTTCCCCGAGGAGCGCGGCTTCAACAACCACTGGCATGTCGGACAGACCCCTTACTGGGATCCTGGCCCACAGCCTGCGCACCGGCGAGAAGCGCTGGGTGGCGGCGCTGGAACTCAAGCCCGAGGATACGCTGCTGAGTCTGACCGGGTCGATTCTGACGGATGTGAAGCGTCCCGCCACCCCGGGCAACGTGGCGACCCAGGTCAACGGCCTGTGGCGCTACGAGTCCAGCGATGATCTGGAAGAGAAGGTCAAGAGCTGGACTGACGGCAAGCGCGAGAACCTGGGGCAGCCCGGGTCCTTCAATGTGGGCGTGGCTGCCAACCAGGCAATTGGCTTGCTCTCCACCGCCCTGCAGTGGGGTGATGAGGCGAGTCTGGCGGCCGGGCTGAAGGCGCTCGAGGCGATGGAGCAGTACCGCGTGCCGCGAGGCTGTCAGGGCTGGGAGGTCCACATTGACATCCCGGACATCTACGCGGCGGCCCGGATCATCGACTGCTACCGGATGGGCTACGAGCTCACCGGCGACGAACGGTGGCTGCGTCGGGCCGTCTACTGGGCCTACACCGGGCTCCCCTTCCTGTACGCATACGAGGTCGGCGAGACGGGACCCGGGGCAGCGGCCCACATCCCCTGGCCCGAAGACGTGGTCCGCGAAGCCGATCAGGTCTTCCTGGAGCCCGACAAGCACAACCTGACCCCGTGGGCGTCGATCCCCGTGTTCGGCACGAGTTTCTATCGAGTCTCCTGGTTCAGCAATCCCGTCCAGTGGTGCGGCCTGTGCTGGGCGAAGAGCGTGTACCCCTTGCTGGAGCATGTGGACGACGATTTGCTGCGGCTGGCCGCCGATGGAACGGTCATCAGCGGGATCCACCAGACCTTCGACAAGGAGCCCTACGTGGGCTTGCTTCCTGATACGTGGCACCTGAGTAGCAACGTGATTCACCCCGCGTTCATCGGCCCTGTGCGCCTGGAGGATCCCCTGCGAGAGATGATCGACCGCTCACCCTTCGGACGCGTCAAGACGAAGGTGGCGCTGCGCAAGGTGTCGGACGAAGCCGGCGTCGTCGAGCGGGTGCACCTGTCATCCTATGCCCAGGTGCGCGACCTGACACTGGCTGAGAACGCGCTGCACTGGCGGCAGCGATTCGTGCCCGGCCAGGTGTGCGAAACGCGCATTGTGGGCGCGAAGCAGCCGGCCGAGATTGTGGCCGGCACGCGCGTATTGCAGAAGGTCGACGACATCCTGACAGCGGAGGAAGGCTGGGTGTGGATGGCGGACGTGGGAGTCATCGGTCTGCGCGTGAAACCGGAGAGTGAGTGGGAGCCGGTCACCGTGCGCTTCTGACCGCCCCGGGTGTGAGTGTCGCCATATGACAGTGATGCGGGCCGCCCTTCGCGGGGCGGCCCGCTCAGTTCGCGCATCGGGGTGCCGAGGTGCCCGGTCCCCGTGCGTGGAATAGTTGATGTGGAGATATGAGACTGGTTGTGTTGAGAAAGTGTAATCATGGGCACGGGGTGTCGTCCCGCTCTGCGGGATGTGACGGGGCCCCGTGCAAGGCATCTCACACGCTCCGTGGGGCCCATGTAGCGCCTCGATCACGACGCGCTGTGACACCTCACGGCCATGCGTCATTCGTTTCTCAGCACAACCCACTGGGCGTCCTTGCTGTTGCCGGCGCTGCCACGATCCACATGCACGGCCTGCGAGGACGCGCCCGGCCCTGGGACTTCCAGTTCCCGCGTGGGCAATGGAGGGCATGATGACTCAACGACGGACGATTACCACATTCCTAGCGGCCTCGTTCATACTGCTCGCGATGATTGTGGGGACAACGGCCATGGCCAACAATGGACTCGTCGCATGGTACGACTTCGAGGCGGCGGACCTTGGCGCTGATGGCTCCGATCGGGGGCAAGTCGCCGCGGTCAGCGGAGCCATCAGCGCCAAGGGGCGGGTGGGCCGGGGCATCGCGCTGACTGGAGACGACGGCCTTGAAGTGCCCGGCAGTGAACTGCTGAACACGAACGCCGGGTTCGCCCTGGAGCTGTGGGTGCGGTTCGACAGCGTCTCCAGCAACATGAACATCATCAGCAAGGGCGGGGAATACCTGCTGCGCGTCGACCCACCGGGCGAGGGCGGCAACATCTCGTTCTTCGTGAACGTGAACGGCTCACTGGAGCCCCGCGTCAGAGGGACGGCCGCGCAGCCGGACACGTGGTACCACATCATCGCCACGTGGGACGGTCAGTTGGCGTCCCTGTGGATCAATGGTCGGCACTTCAGCAGCAAGCGTGTCGGGTCGATCAAGGCCGCAGACAGCCCGGTGCTCATCGGGAAGCCCTCGAAGTGGGGCCCCGTCGGGCTCAAGGGCACTATTGATGAGGTCAGGCTGTACAACGAGGCCATGACCACGGGCGAGGTGCTCAGAGTCGAGTACGGCCTGGACCAGCCCGGGAAGGCCGTGCTCAGAGACAGCGCTCGGTTCGAGTTCACCGCGGGTCTGGAAGGCTGGGAGGCCCGGCATACGGACGGGCTTGCGGTGACCGACGGCCGTCTGGTGGCCGTCACCCGGGGACACGGGGCCGTACTGCTGAACCGGAGCCTCGACGTGCCGCTTCAGGGCGAGCGCTTCGTGTCCTGTAGGATGTCGGTCACCGCCGGGAAGACGGGCAGGCTCGTGTTCCTCACCGACGCGGGACCGGGGGCAGTCAGCTTCCCGGTGATCGCCGACGGCGCTCCTCACTCGTATGTGCTCGCGGTGGATGAGCTTCCTGAGTGGTCAGGCAGGCTGACTGCGCTGGGCCTCGCGCCCTCAGATCAGGATGCGCGGGTGGCAATCGAGTTCGTCCGGGTGTCTGATGCTCCGGAGGGCCCGCCTGAGCTCACGGTCCGCTCCCTGCTGCCCGACCAAGTCATGAACCGGGCCGGGCCGCGCGACTGTGCACAACACCGGCGGCCCCGGGACTGACCTGACGGCGGCGCTGGACGGGCCGGAGGGAGTCACGATTGTCGGCGGCGCTGCTCAGACGCTGGCAAGCGTCGATCACGGAGAAACGGTCGATCTCGTCTGGCCTGTGGAAGCGGGGACGGCGATGGCGGCTGATCTGCGGCTGACCATCACCGGCAAACAGATGGCCACAGCGACGGCGTCGCTCCCGATGGTCTTCACGCCCGCCGTCAACCTGCCCCCGGCGGAGTACGTCCCCGAACCCCAGGTCGTCTCCACCGGCGACCTGCTGGTGGGCGCTCACTACTGCCCGCTGTGGATGCAGGGCTCCCGTTCCAGCGGATGGGAGCTGATCGAGCCCTTCCCAGAGAGGAAGCCTGCACTTGGCTGGTACGACGAGAACGATCCGGAGGTCACCGACTGGGAACTCAAGCAAGCGCTGGAGCATGGCATCTCGTACTTCATCTACTGCTGGTACCGCGCGAGCCAGGGCGGACCGGTGGAGATGTTCTTGCCCCACGCGATCCACGACGGACTGTTCAACGCACGCTACGAGTCGAAGTTCAAGTGGTGCATCATGTGGGAGAACCAGGTGAAGGGCCGCTCGGGGGTGGCTTCGGAAGAGGACCTGATGCAGAACCTGATGCCCTTCTGGATCGAGAACTACTTCAAGCGCCCGAGCTACCTGAAAGTCGACAACAAGCCGGTTCTGTTCATCTACCGGCCCGAGTACCTGGTGAACGATCTGGGCAGCGTCGAGAACGTGCGCAGCGCCCTGAACAAGATGCGCGATGCGTGTCGCGAGGCAGGCTTCGATGGGCTGACGATCCTGGGCGAGTACCGGGGAACGCAGACTGCTCCGCTGCAACTCATGGCGGACGAGGGTGTGGACTACACATTCGCGTACTGCTGGCCTGTCGGCGGCGATCCCGAACCCGACGAGGCGATCCGCGCCCAGGAGGAGTTCTGGCGGAAGACCGAGGACATGGCGATCATCCCCCAGGTGCTGACTCTCTCGATGGGCTGGGACTCGACTCCCTGGCACCA
>JALGSS010000726.1 GCA_029821745.1 Candidatus Zipacnadia bacterium | reverse complement strand
ACCGGGCAGGTACAGTCCTTCCCAGATCCTCTGGTTCCGGCGGACCTTCAGAAAGACGTCCTTTCCCGCGGCGTCTCCCTTGCGGGGCGATACCAGGGCAGAGCCGTCGCTGAGACAGACGACGGATTCGGCGTCGCTGTAGAGGACACTCTCGGTTCCAGCCGACAGCGTCAGGCCGGCTTCCGGTGCCGAGACCTTCCCTCCGACTTCCACGTGGTGCTCTTGAAAAACTCTCCTCTTATCATCATAGGCGAAGACGGAGCCCGACCGGTTGTCACGGGGAATCAGCAGCCGGCTGGCTTTGGGGATCACTGCGCACTGTCGAATGAAATCGGACGTCCTGGTTCTGAAGAAGGCCACGTGCCCCTCAAGGTCGGCGATCCAGATCACGCCGTCTCTGTCGACGCCACAGGATTGCAGCACCGGGGGCAGTTTCGTGCTACAGGCATAGAGAGGATTGCCGGCGTATCGCAGAGCGGCCAGGGCGTCGGGAAAGCCCTCCACCGGAACATGCCCGGCCACGCGACAGTCACCGAAAACCGAATAGAACCGGCCGCCGATGTAGAAAAGGACCGGCTTGATCAGGGTGTACTCGGGCGCCTTGTAGTCAGGCCTCCAGGTACTCATCGGCGGGCTGCCGAAAAACCGTGGCAATGCTATCGTCCCCAAGCCACTCCTGACAACCTTGCCGTCCGCGCCAATCTCGTAGTAATCTTCGCTGTAGTCCTTCAGAATCCAGCAGTCGAACATCTGGTAGAGAGGAGAATAGACATCTGGTACATCTTGGAAGGGGCCGCTGTCATCCAATCGGCGTTGCCGTTCCGCCAGGTCCGGGAACTTGCGCAGCGTTTCCGCATGCTCGGGAATAGTCTCCAGGCGTTTTATGGTGGTGGAGGGGACAGGTTTCAACTGCGGAAGCGATACGGCCCTGACAGGTTTGCCGCTGGCATCAACCGACGCACGTCTCCATGCCAGCACAACGTGCTTTCCATCTCTTTCGAACAGGTTGATCGGCCGCGCATCCGCGGGCTCCGGCCCCTGCAACCGCGACGTACCGCCCTGACGTTGCGGCGCCGCGTGGCGTGCGGCGAACGCATCGGCCTCATCAGCCTTGCCGGCCTTGCGAAGCGCGGTAACCGCGGCAGCGATCAGCTGAGCTCGCCTCTCGCTGATGAATTCCCGCTGCTGCTTCAGACGTTCATAGGCCGGCGTGTCCTCGTGCATCGACAATTCGGCCGGCAGCGCGCCCAAGGCGGCGATGACCGCGCCAGCTAACGGGACTAGTTCGGCTGGCACGATGTCGATAGCAAGCTTCTCTTCGGTTTCAATGCACTTGCACATGACGTCGGCCGTCAACGAAAGGCCGAACTTCAACTCCAGTTCGTCGGCCTTCCGCGGATCACGGGACGCCGCGGCCTCGATGTCCCCCTTGACCAGAGCCTTCAGGGCCGCCCTGGCCTGCGCCGGCTTACCGTCCGCATAGAGCCTGTAGATCTCGTGACCGTACGGCAGCGGGTCGGCGCGGCCGGACCTCACCGCGGCCTCCAATTCGGGTCGCCAGCGCAACGTCGCTTCGTTCGTCTGCACCGAACCCGACCAGACCTTGATGGAGGACGTGTCGTCCGCTTGGATCGCTGCGCCCTTCTCAATGCTCTCAACGAGCCCCCTGATCTTCGCCGTCTCTTCCTCGGTCAGTGGAGCCTGGCCGTGATCGGCCAGGAATCCCTTGAGCAGCGCGGCGAACTTGCGGGCCTCCTCGCCCCGCGGGCTGATCGGCGGCAGCTCGTACGGTTCCCTGAACCTGTAGGGGTGCGGCATGGACTTCTGCCACAGCATGCCGAGCATCCGGTGAGCGTACCTGGCGTTGGTCGCCCCGCGGTAGACCGACAGCAGGAGCCGCACGCACTCATAGTTGTTTCGGTGGCGGATGAGCATCTCGGGCTTCGCGTACTGCCCCCGGTACTCCTTGAAAAGCCTCACGCTCCCGGGAGTCCCGTGTGCCGCCAGGTCTTCGGCGATCAGCATTTTCAAGTCATGGTGAAGAGCTTTCGATTCGAGCTTCTCGCGGCAGAATGCCTCCAGGCCCGGCGGCGGGCTGCGGAGATACTGAAACGCATCGTAGGCCAGCCACGCCCGCCAAGACCGGTCATTGCCCGCATCGGTGCGGTAGGTCTCGGCATAGGGCTTCTGCTCCACCAGCCACCGGAGCGTCGCCGCAGCCTGCTCGGGTTTGCCCTCGGCAATAGTTCGCATCATCTTCGCCAGGTGGCCGTACATCAGGTCGTACGGAAGCCCTTCCTGCCCCGGCTTCTCCGTAACGACCTCCAGCCGTCCGAGCTTCTCTGGATCGACCAGCGCCGCCCGCAGGGCTTCCCAGGCCGCTCTGTCGTCCGTCCGGGTGATGATCTCGGCGGCGGCGATGACCTCCGCCGGTTTCTCGGACGCCAGCTTCGCGACTGCCGCCCGAATCTCGTCGACCCCCGGCACCGCTAGACCGGAAGAAGACACAGCGCCTGCTGCACCGGCCGAGGGAACCGCTCCCGCATCGTCCGGATTGGCAGGTGGGACGTTCCCGGATTCCTGGGGCGGCAGCATCTTCTCGACCACTTCCGTCGCGGCCTTGCGCACGTGCGGCACCGGGTCATCCCTAGCGGCCCTGGTCAGGAGTTCCCGCGTCCTTTCGTCGGTCGGGGCCAGTCGTCCCAATGCAAACGCAGCCTGCAGCCTGACTCTCCAGGCCGGGTCCTTCTGCAACCGCGCAGCCACCGGCTGAAAGGCGGCGGCCCTCGCCTCTGGCATGTGACCCAATGCCCACGCCGAATGGGCACGGACCTCTGAATCGTTGTCGGCGAGAGCCTCGATCAAAGGCCCAATGGTGCGCGGATCCTTGATGCCTGCAAACGTCGCGGCGACCCACTTGCGGACGAGAGCATCGCGGTGTTTCAGCGCCGGCAGCAGCAGGGGCACCGCCTTCGGGTCCCTGATCCGACAGAGGGTCCAC
>JALGSS010000725.1 GCA_029821745.1 Candidatus Zipacnadia bacterium | reverse complement strand
CGCCCTGGTAGAAGTGCGCCTCAGGGAGCAATTCGGACGGGGACATAGCGTACTTGATGTGGTGGTTGATTTCGTGGTACGCGAAGTCGGTCTTGGCGTGGTAGAGCTTGATCAACTCGTAGAACGCATCCTTGTCCTGCTCAAGGCCCTGCGGGAACACGCCGGGATACTCGTCCGACAACTCCACGTACAATTCCCGTGCGATGTCCCAGTTCTTTGGGTCCGCGTAGAAGTCCATCAGTTTGCAGAAGGCGTAGACAGGCACGGCGCCGTCTGCAAAGAATGGGAGCCGGGCGGAGTTGAATGGGAAGTGGATCACGATCTCTTGGTGAGTGGCCGCTGCATCGGGCGTCACTGGTGAGTGGCCGCTGCATCGGGCGTCACGGGCCCGGTGTCGATGTCCCCATATGGGGTGAAGCAACGCCCGACCATCCCGAGGGCAGCGCACTGCAGGGAGCTTCCCTTGAGGTTGTTCGCGATGTGCGCAAAGGCCTCGGTGGCGTCAAGCAGCGCGCTGAGTGAACCGTCCGTGGGGATGGCACCCTCGTCACCGGTCGAGGCGATGTAGTCCTCTCGCAGTCGGTCGAGATCCTCGGGGCCATCCGCCTTGTTGACCTCCTGGAACAGGAAGTCCTGGCGCAGATAGGTCTGCCCGATCTCATACCACGCGTTGTCCCACAAGTCATTGCCGGGGAACTTGTCGATGAACTCCCTGAACTTCTCAACGGCCTCCGCGTGCAGACCGTTGTTCTGGTAGTGCTTTGCGCCGCCGTACCAGAGCTCCTTGGCCTCCTTCGCGGGGTTCCAGGCCAACGGGTCGTAAAGCTCGCGGTGGATGCCGGCCCACGTCTGCCTGATGCGCACGATGAGGTTGTTCGCCTCGCGCATCGCCCGGTTGGTCAGATCGCTGCCGTACCACTCGTCGATCAGCAGGTCGTAGGCTTCCAGTGAAGCCCGTAGATCGCCCCGAAGACGCTCGCACTCAGCGATCCGCAGTTGCGCATTGTCCGCCAGATCACTGTATCGGAAGTCGCGGATGAGGTCGTTCGAGGCGTTGATCGCCGAATCGTAGTCCTCGAATTCCATGTACTTCTTCGCGAGCGTGTCGAGGGCCTGCGGGCAGAACTCGCTCTTCGGGTAGTCGTACGCGAGTTGGTTGAGCGTGTCCAGAGCGGCCTGCTCATCTTCCACGTGAGCGTACTCTTGCAGAAGCTGGATGAGCGCGTCGTCAGCCCACGTACTGTCCGGCCATTTTTCCACGAGATATTCGAAGACCTTGATGGCCGACTCATGGTCGTAGTCCTTACGGTACAGCTTCCCCAACTTCCATGCGGCGTCGTCTGCCAGTGAGCTGTCGGGGAATTCCTGGACCAGCATCCGGTAGCCCCATTCCTCGTTGCGGAAGGACTCAGGCTTGAAGGACGACACATACGCATAGTGCATGTAGGTATCATCGGCGTACGCTGTCTCGGCAAACCGGTTGAGGAACGCGGCATTCGCGATGATCGCCGCCTGGATCTCCTTCTCCTGCCTCACCTTGCAGCAGGTGTAGCTGGCGATCGCGGCATCCTCATGCTGGTTGTAGTAGGTCAAGCGGGTGGGCAAGAGGGCGAGGTCTTTGAAAGAAGCCCCGAGGGTCCCGCCGATGTCGAAGTCCTGACATTGGCCGGCGAGGGCAAGGCTGACAATACAGAGTGCCACCAGAGTCGCTCTGTGCATCCGCAGACGCCTCCTCGTGCACAGCGCACGCACCGCGTGAAGATCGGCTTTGCGTTGCTGTGTGTTAAGCCTAATGATAACCCACGCTAATCATAATCAAACGCTCAAGTAAATACAATACCAAATCTCGCTTTGCATGTGTCCAAAAGTACACTCCCTGCGGCGGGTGCAGACGCGCATTCACCGGTTCGTCGCCCTCTCAATAGCTGCCGCCAGAAGCCCTCGGCGCTTCTCAAGCACCCCCGCATCCTTGCAGTAATGGGTGAAATCTCGCGAGATGTCCGGCCCCACGTTGAGCAGTGGGTGATCGGGAGCCAATTCCCTCAGGATGCATAGATATTCGTAGTCCTCAATACCGTCGCGGATGTTCTCCAGCCGGACCGAGGACAGCGGCGTCCAGTCATGCCAGGGGTAGATGAGCCAGCCGTCGCCGTTCACCTTGAATTCCTTATACGTTGCCAGGTCCTCCAGGTTCCACGTTTCATCAGGCCACTGCTGCGTTCCCGGCTCCGTCGGGAGCAGCCCGTGCCAGTAGTTCACGCGCCAGTAGAGGAATCCTGAGCACGCCTGCTGCCAGGTCTGCCAGAACAGGATCCGGTGGTCCACGCCCGGCTGATCGATGAAGAAATTCGCGTGCGCCGGCTTCGGGCCGCAGCACACGTAGAGCCACGTGTCGTCGCCTTCAGCGCGACGCTGGGCGCAGAAGTCCTCGTCATAGTTGGCCGTCAGCGCGCACCAGATGCGAACCGTGTCCGTCAATGTCTCTGGCGTGCGGTTCGTGTAGTAGGTCTGCATGATCGGTGCGTCCGGGGCCTGATCCAGCACCTTCTCGTAGGCCGCGGTGACCGGGGCGTACTCGTCGGGACGCACTTCATCCCACCCGTACACGTGTCCCAACTCGAACCAGCCCTTCTGCTTCCAGTGGTTCAGATGGGCCACGACTGTGGCCTGTATCTCGCTCATCTCTGTCGTCAGCTCGAAGTCATCCACCACGAAGTCTCCGCCCTCACACTCGGCCACCACGTCGTCCACGAAGAACCGAATCGGCTGGTCCTTGTGGTCGATGACAAACTGGAAGTTGTCGACCGTCGCCAGGTCGTCGAGCGTCAGAGGCACCCCAGTCGTGTTGTGGCGGTATTGCTCCAGCGGAATCCGGACTTCGTGCCAGTCGGTGCTGCCGACCACGAACGTAGTGATCCACCGGCTCGGGAAACAATTGACGAAGGCGACGATGCGCTCCTCCTCGAACTCAGGGCTCGCCGCGCGGACCCAAAACCGGAATGCTCTCGTCGCTTTCTCCGCCAGGACACGTCCCGCGAGCGGGCGGCTGAGGGACGCCCAGGAAGAGGTCTTCGGCCACTTCGCGAGCCCGGCCCGCGTCCCCGAGTGAGCCCCCTCCTCAACGTACTCCAGCCCCGAGCCGTTGATCGCTCGCCACCCGAAGTGACCCACGCCGGCCATATTGACGCCCTTCGGGGGAAGCCGGTCGGCGACCTGGGCGATGCACTGGTCCGCGACGGAGTAGTCGAACTGCACGCGTCCATCCTCCCCCGTCGTCTCGCGGATGTACGACTGCCCCACGCGCGTCGGCGTGAGCCGGTAGTCCAGCATGAACTGATTCCACCGCGTGAATACCTC
>JALGSS010000724.1 GCA_029821745.1 Candidatus Zipacnadia bacterium | reverse complement strand
CGGCTCAGTCGGCCATCACGAAGCCCGCAATCTACCGGCCCATCCCGTCGATCACAGTCCATGGCGACAAGGACACCTGCATCCCCGTGTGGAATGCAACGTCCTTCTGGGAGACGATCAGGGCTCTTGGCAACGGCTCGGAGTGCGTCATACTCAAGGGTGTCGGACACACGAATGAAGTGGTCATGGGGCTCGAAGACAGGATTCTGGACCTGTTCGGTGACAGCCGACGAGATGCGCCGGATGGATGCCGCAACTGTCGAGAAGTACGGCGTGCCCGGCATGGTTCTGATGGAGAACGCGGGCCGCGCTGTCGCCGAGGCCGTCGGGGAGATGCTGCTGCAGCACCCGGGCGCCGAGGTGCTGATCATCTGCGGGAAGGGTAACAACGGAGGCGACGGACTGGTCGCTGCGCGGCACCTTAGCAATCGGGGCGTGCCGGTGCAGGTGGCGCTGCTCGCCGACGGCTCTGAACTCCAGGGGAATGCCGCTGCCAATTTCAGGATCGCCCACAACATGGGTGTGCGAATGACCCAGAATGTGGACGAGGACGCCGTGCGAGTGCAGGTCAGCCGGGCCGACATCATCGTCGACGCCATCCTGGGCATCGGCATCTCGGGCGAGGTGCACGGCCTGCCCCGCGCGGCCATCGAGGCCGTCACTGCATCCAAGGCGCGAGTGCTTGCCGTGGACATCCCGTCCGGGATTAACGCCGATACGGGAGCCGTCTCGGGCGTGGCGACCCAGGCCGAGCGCACGGTGACTTTCGGGGCCATGAAGCTGGGCCAGGCGCTGCATCCCGGCGCGGAGCATTGTGGCGAGCTGACTGTCATCGATATCACGATTCCGAAGTCGCTCACAAACAGCGGGACGGTCAAGGCCAACCTGGTAACCGACGCGATGGCCCGCGAGATGCTCCCGCCGCGCTCGCCCGCGATGCACAAGGGCGACGCCGGGCGCGTGCTGGTCCTCGCCGGGTCGACCGGGATGACCGGGGCGGCGGCGTTGTGTGCGCAGGCTGCCACTCGTGCCGGGGCTGGGCTCGTATATCTGGGCTGCCCGCAGAGCCTCAACGGTATCCTCGAAGAGAAGTGCACCGAGGCGATGACGGTTCCCCTCGCTGAAACGCCGGAGGGATCCCTGTCGCAGGAGTGCCTGACCGAAGTCCTGGGCCTGTCGGCGCGTAGCGAAGTCGTGGCCCTTGGGCCGGGGTTGTCTCAGAGCCCGGACACGGCAACCTTCGTGCAGCAAGCCGTGAAGTCTATCCCGACTGCGCTGGTGATTGACGCGGATGGCCTGAACTGCCTGGCCGGGCACGCGGGAACACTCGCTGAGCGATCGGCGCCGACCGTCATCACCCCGCACCCGGGAGAGCTTGGCCGCTTGCTGGACATGACTGTAGACGGGGTGCAGGAGAATCGCGTTGACGCGGCGCGTCGGGCGGCCGAAGCCACGGGAGCCGTCGTGGTCCTGAAGGGAGCGGCAACCGTCACCGCCGAACCGGGGGGCGAGGTGTGGGTCAACCGCACCGGTAACTCAGGCATGGCCGGCGGAGGCATGGGCGACGTGCTCACTGGGATCATCGCAGCATTCCTGGCCGGAGGCGCTGAGCCGGTTTCCGCCGCCGCAGCGGGCGTGTACTACCACGGACTTGCGGCGGACATCGCTGCCCAGGAGGGCAAGCGAGGGCTCATCGCCGGCGACTTGTTGTGGTCCCTGCAGGAAGCCCTGCCGGACTGATTACGTGGACTGGAGCACCAAAGCGTGACTGACAAGGACAGAGTCATCATCAGGGACCTCGCAACACGCGTTGCCGAGGTCGCCGCACAGCCGGTGCAAGACGAGAGGCGGAGCCTGTGGACGGCACAGAACGCACTGAGGCCTCAGCGGCCGCTCGTGTTCTGCTCACCCGAAGGGTCCTGGGTCGAACTGCTGCCCGCAGACGCCCTCCAGTGCGAGGACGACGATGCCCGGGGGGCCGGAGTATACCCTCCCCGCGGAACAACGCGGCGCGCATGTGTGGGATGCGCCGATCAAGTCCATCGAGGACGTCGAGAAGGTCCAGACGCCCACGGCCGACCATGACCCCAAGGAGAGCGAGCAACGCCTCGCCTACTACCAGGATCTGCTCGGCGACATCCTCGACGTCAAGCTCACCGGCCGCTGGTGGTGGGCGCTGGGGCTCATCGACGAATGGACGAACCTGCGCGGGATCACCCAGACCTTCATGGACATGGCCGACAGCCCGGAGATCGTCCATGCGGGGATGAAGCGGCTTATGGACGGCAAGCTGGCGTGGCTCGATTCACTGATCGACTTGCGTGTCATCTCGCTGAACACCGGGAACGACTACGTGGGCTCGGGGGGATTCGGCTTCTCGGACGAGCTGCCTCAGGCCGACTTCGCGGGCACGGTGCGCCTCAAGGACATGTGGGGATTCTGCGAGGCGCAGACGATGTCCGAGGTCTCGCCCGCGATGCACGAGGAGTTCGTCTTGCGCTACCAGTTGCCGATCCTGGAGCGCTTCGGACTCAACTGTTACGGCTGTTGCGAGCCGCTGCACCTCAAGCTGGACTTCCTGATGCGAGACGTGCCGAATCTGCGGCGCATCTCGATCAGCCCGTGGGCGGACAAGCGCATCAGCGCCGAGAAACTGCAGGGCGATGTGATCTACTCCTGGAAGCCGAATCCCGCCCCGCTGGCGGGCATTGAGTTCGACGCGGAGTGGGTCAGGCAGGACATCCGCGAGACCGTCGAGATCGCGCGGGAGCACGGCTGTGTGCTGGAGATCATCCTGAAGGACACGCACACGTGCAACCACAAGCCCGAGCGCTTCGACGAATGGTGCCGAATTGCGATGGACGAAGCAACACGCTGACACTCACCTGCCCAGAGCGGGAGGACCAACATGACCCATAACGACCCGAGCTTCGAGTCCGAACTCAAGGAACTCATCGCTCGTGGCGAGAAGAGTCAGGCCATCAAGCTCTACCGGGAGCGCACAGGCGTGGGCCTCAAGGAAGCCAAGGAGGCCGTCGAGGCGCTGGAAAGAGGCGAGGCCCCGCAGACGAGGCCATCCACCGCGTCGTACTCGGACGGCGAGATCGTTTCGCTGCTGAAGCAGGGGGAGAAGATCCAGGCGATCAAGCTCTACCGCGACCGAACGGGTGCGGGCCTCAAGGAAGCGAAAGACGCGGTGGAAGCGCTGGCCAGGGATCGCGGAATCACGCCGCCGTCCCGCGGCGGATGCATGGGAGCGGCGCTGCTTGCGGCGGCAGTTGGCACGAGTACGCTCGTCGCAGTCCTCGCCTGCAGGGGTGTCTGGTCGAGAGGGCCGCGCCTCCGGCCTCACCGTACCGGTGACTTCTCGCCTGCAATAACCATGCAGATCGGGTAACCGTTCCATCTGGATGAGGCGTGATAGAGGGTGTCATCCACCTCGCCCCGGGCTGCCAGTGATTGGTCGATGATGACGTCGTCGATGGCGGCAACGATCAGGCCCGCCTTCCGGAAGGCTCCCACGAACTCCCCATAGTCATGAATGTAGTTCTCGATGTGGTAATGTCGCCCACCGTAGTCGAAGGCGGTTCGCCAGCCGATGACCTGGCAGAGGAAGTGGAAGTCGCTGATGATGAGCCGGCCCCCCGGGCGCAGTCGGGTCGCCATCTCCCCCACCGGGCCGTCAATCTCCGGCAGGTGGCACAGGACCAGGCTGCAGAGCGCCATGTCGTAGTCGCCCGCCTCAGGGAGGTCGCCGAAACCGCCCGCAAGCCACTCGATGTCGAGCCCCTGGTCCTCCGCTGAACGCCTGGCTTTCGCAAGCATCTCCGGACACGGATCGACTCCGGTGACCTGCGCCCCCTGGCGTGCCAGATGCAGGGACCAACGCCCCGTTCCACAGCCCACGTCCAGCACACGCTTGCCTGCCACGTCGCCTATCAGGGGTCGCAGGGACTGCTCCTCGAGGAGGATAACGGGGTTCAGCTCATCGTCATACGAGTGGGACCAGAGGGCGTAGCCATCCTGAGACCCGACCTCAATGATCCGGCGGGGCTCAACCACTTCGCGCGCCTTCGGCAATTGGGCGGCGATTGCGTCCTCGCCGATGGCCTCCCGCGTCACATCGACCATCGCCGCGATCAGGCCGAGGTGGTCCCGCAACTCGTCTGCGGGTAGCTCGTCAGATATGCGCCGAAGCGACGCCAGATTCGTGTGCAGGGCCACGGTCAGCCCGCGCAGCCAGTCATCGCGAGAAGCCTCTTCGGGCCGGTGCTCATGCTCCGGGTCGTTGCCGATAGTCGCGGTCATTGGTTGCGCTCCAGCTTCACGAGGCCCCACAGCTCCAGTTCCGGAACGGCAATCTCCCACGCATCGGCCGTCTTCGTGAGCGCCAACTGCAGCGGCTCGGCGCCGGGAGCGTAGAGGGTCGCCGACGCGATGTCCGCGCCGTCGAACAGCGACGCAGCGAAGCGCACGCGGACGTTCGTCTGCTTCTCCATGCTGTCGGTCTCGCCCACGTACTTGCGGTTGACAAGGTGGCAAGCAAAGGGCGCCTGGCCGTCGTCGGGGATCGCGCGCAGGATGACGGTGATCTCGTCCCCATCCTCGACTGTGATCGGCCTCGGGAGCACTTCATCGAGCGTGTCCAGTCCGGTCCACGTCACCACCTTGTCTCCGGCGGCGTCCAGAACCGCCTTCTGCTCATCATCCAGCACCAGGGGCTCCGTGACGATGATCGCGTCAAGCCCGGCGAGGTCCGCCGCCGTCAGGCGCTCGTCCATCCAGTCATCGCCCGCCAGGATCAGCCGGAAGGGGACATTCGCCCGGGCAAGCTCGATGCAGGCTTGCTTCGTCGCAGTCTTGTTCTGCCGGAAGGCCGCATTGGAGTACACAAGCCCGACTTTCGCGATGGCATCGTACCCGTCGAACAGGTCGGCATACTTGCGGACGAACTGGTACAGGTCGGCGTACTCCTCGGGCT
>JALGSS010000723.1 GCA_029821745.1 Candidatus Zipacnadia bacterium | reverse complement strand
GTTCGTGGAGACTTTCGCGCGTCCGGAAGGCGGCTTCATCGCATCGGTGGGCAACGCGATCCACACGGACACGAGCATGGCGAACCTGCGTGCCTTCATGGAGACCGTCTATGAATACAGTAGTGAGTGGCAGCGGACGCTGTCTGTCTGAAGAGCAGCCCCGTCGCGTTGACTCGATCCGGTACCAATAGCGTATTCCTGTGGAGGTGTGACCGTCATGCCCTTGATCCTGACGATCGTCGCCGCTCTCGGAGCGACGACGCCGATGCAGTTCTGCTGTGTCACCGAGGGGCGCTACCTACTGGACTTCCAGCTCACCTTTGAGCCCAAGGAAGTCTTGCTGGTCGGCGATACGCTGCAGTTCAGCTTCCGGAACGTGTTCAACGATCAGATCGTGATCTGCACGCGGGACGTGGACGCCGCCGAGATCGCCGCCGGGTCCGCTCGGGTGCAGCTCTTCCCGGGGGATGTGTCCCTGCCACCCGGCTCCTACCACGTGCGCATTGACGCCCTCCGCGAGGGTGCGTCTGTCTGCGGGCCCAATGCGGGGTCTTGTGAGCTGTACGTGGCGCGGGAGGGCGAGTCGCCGAACCATGTTCTTGGCAGTTACTTCCTGTCCCGAGCAGCGTACGCGTGGCACCCCGGGCGCAAGCTGTACAACCGCAACACGCCGAAGCTCCCGCCGACGCTGGATCCCTTCGACCCCAACGCCATCGACGCGTACTGGAAGAAAGTGGGGGACACGTGGGAGCTTCACCCCGAACTGCTTCATGACGGAGGCGTCGGGTACCTGCACGGCGCGGAGGTGTACCGGGCGCTGGGTGAGACCGACCGGGTCGAGTTCTGCGAGACGGTCATGAAGCGGACCATCGCTTCGATCTTCGACCACATGATCGGGGAGGATGGGAAGCTATCCGCGATTCGGTGGACCGGGGAGACGCCCAAGCGCATCTACCACATCCGCCAGCAGGATGGGTTCGTGCTCAAGTTCCTGTCTCAGGCGTTCCTGTACTTCCGGGATGTCGCGGGGGACGCGGAGTACGCGCGATCCCTGTTCGAGAAGATGCAGCCGATGGCGGACTACCAGTTCTCCCAGGAGAATCCCCTGGGCTGTGGCGGCGGCTGCAAGGTATACGACGGCCGGATCTTGGCCGGGCTCACCTATTACTGCCTGACCGAGAGGGAAGCCACAGGCGCATTCAACGAGGCGCACGTGAAGACAGCCCTGGACTTCGCGCAGCGGGCGGGCCGACACTGTCTGGCGGAGCGCGGATGGTATGACGAGGACTGCTATGTCGAGGGCCGCTGCCATATCGGCTTCGGGACACAGAACATCCTGTGCGGCCTGCTGCCCGCGAGACGCATCGCCCTGGCGACCGGAGACGAGAAGCTCGCGGGCTATCTCGGGGACGCGGCGATGGCGGGGTTCGATTTCCTCGCCCGGACGAACGGCGCGCTGACGGGGTACCTGCAGTGGATACCGGCTCGGCACTCCGGTTGGGCTAACGGAAACATGCACGAGATCCTCGACGAGATCAAGAGCCAGGACTTGGCGCGGGGAGAACTGCCCCAAGCTCAGCTTGACTGGTACTACAAGAACCTGTGGTACCCGCGCTTCGACTATTGGGTGCTGGCCTTCCACCGGGCGGATATCTTGGCGACGGTGATCATGGAGTGCGGAGAGTACAAGGCTCTCGGGCGGTGAAGCACCGGTTCCATTGCCGAGGATGGGGTACGGACACGGGCCGCCAGAAGGGCTATGTTGAGAAAAGGTCAGATAGCCGTGGGGTGCCACAGCGCGTCGTGACCGACGCGCTACATGGGCCCCACGGATGTTGTGAGACGCCTTGCACGGGGCCCCGTCGCACACGACGCGACACCCCGTGCCCATGATTACACTCCTTCAACACAACCGGAATGGCAGCCCGTGTACTGAGTCCTGTGAGTACAGCGCCCGGTCCGGCGTGACTACGCCTTTTTGGCCTTCGCCAGCTTGTACGCGTCCTCGCCACCGTTGAGCAGGTAGATCAGCGGCATCGGGCGGTCGTGGCCCTCCGTGTAAGCCGGGCGGCCCTGCCACGGCGCGACGGACAAGACATTCGCCAGATCCATCCAGAACTGGAACCGCATTGTCGGCAGGTCCCAGGTCATGTGGAAGTGGTTGGCCGGGGCGAACTGCTTGTACTCGCCCATGGTCGCGTGCTTCGGCACGACCCAGGTGTGCGGCCAGGTCGGCGTGGATGTATCGGCGACAGCCTGGGCCAGTTCCATCGGCAGCTCGGCCGTCTCAGCCTCGTCCCAGATCATCGAGAAGATGCTGCTGTTGGCGCTGTAGGCCATGCGCCCCGCGATGCCCTGGATGCCGCCGGGCGTGAAGAACGTGACGGAGTTTCCGCCGCCGGGGAAGTAGAATTCGTCGGCCGGCGGGAAGCTGATGCCCGCCATGATCTCGTCGAGACTCGCGCCGGGCATCGCGGCCCAGTCGAAGGACGCGCTGCCGGAGTTGTCGCCGTCGACGAACCCGCGCTTGAGCCAGAAGGCGTCCGGATCGACGCCGCCCAGACCGATCTCCTCGATCTTCCTCTGAATCTCCCACGGCTCCCAGACCTTGCGGAAGTCCATGAACAGCGGGGGATTCCCGCCGCTGAGCCAGGTCATGAAGAGCATCGTGAGTTGGCCCTGCATGTCGGCTTCCGTGGCGAAGGCGAGAGGCTGCTTGGGCCCATTGTGATCGAAGGTCGAGTTGAACAGAGACTCCATGGCGTCGGCGACAGGTAAGGGCAGTCCGCGCCGGTCCGAACCCCACTCGAGCTGGCTCATGAAGCCGCCGCCGACCGCGTTGAGGTCGTCGAGGATATCGCGGGTGATCAGGTAGAGCGCGAGACTCTGGTTGAAGCGCTCGTTGTCGGCCTCGTCCCGCAGCTCGATGCGGGGGCCTGCCAGGTTGTCGAGCCACGCGCGGAGGGCCTTCAGCTCATCCTTACTGTAGGCCTCCTTGTTGATCATGTC
>JALGSS010000722.1 GCA_029821745.1 Candidatus Zipacnadia bacterium | reverse complement strand
TCGACTTCTTCGCGGATCAATTGCTCGAGATTCACTCCGCGGCGAGACCACCATGAGAGCGACTGGTAGCGGATGATGGCCGCGTCGCGAGCGCGGATCTCAATGTCCTTCTCGCGAGCAATCTCGTCAGCTGCAAATCAGTGCGCGCAGTCTCCGTCTCCTCCCGAGCCGCCGGCAGGAACGCAGTGATGTCGCGCAAGTGCACGCGCAGCCAATCGCGCTCGCCACGCAACTCGGCGAGCCGCTCCTCGGAAGCCGTGAGCTGGCGCGTGGCGGCCTCGAGTGAAGCGCGTAAAGTCGCGGCCTCGCGATCGTCAGCCTCGGCGCCAGTGGCCGGCGCCGAACCAGGAGATGAGGCCGGCCCGGTGCTCACCGCATCGCCGGATTGCGACGCCAGAAAGTGCACCGCTCGAGCCGGAACCAGATACTGACCTCGGGCAAGTCGCCAGAGACCACATCGCCACTGGTCATATCGCGCAGGAAGAAGGGGATCTCCGACGCGCGCAGATATTTCCGGACCGTGTTCGCGTGAATGCCCGCGCGCCTCGCAGCCTCGGCAACAGTCAGCAATTCATCGCCATCAGCCGAGGCCTCAGGAACCGCTTCGACCGTGGGCGCGACCTCCGAGACGACCTCGGGGACGACCTCGGGAGTCGCATCCGAGGGGGCCTCGGAATCGGGCGCGGTGGGGGAGGGGCCGTCTTCGGGAACGTTCACCGAACCAGCAGCGGCCGGCCAGTCATCGCCAGCAGAATTTTCCACTTGGTCTCCCACGATTTGCCCTCCAGAATCTTTCCTCACACGGAGTTAACTCGAGAGTCTGTTCGCCGTGACCTCACTCGGCCCCTTCCTCTGAAAATGGCCTTTACGGGCCTTTTAGGCCTCTTCACACGTGGTACTTACATATCACAAGGGGTGTGTTAACACGCGTGTTAAGAGGCATGCCGAGCGGAGATTCGACCCATGATTCGCCTCGCGCAGGTGTTCAGAGCGGGGGAGATGGCAGCAGCAAGATGCCTGTCTTTTGCGCTGAGAGGCGCGCTGACGCAATCTCTTGGGGTGGGTGGAGCAACGGGTCGCGAGAGAGCTGAAAGGCGAGGAAACGGCGCACAGCAAACCGCTGAGGCGCGGAGACGCAGAGAACGGCGAGGCGGACGGCGGAAAAGATTCCGAAGCGTGAAAGATTCCATCCGCGAGCGTGCAGTGGTAATGGGGGAGAGGCGAGGTCGCGATGCCGATCCCCCTTCGCTCGGCAAACAGCGCCGAGCTTCGGGCGACAGGAGACTATCACCACAAAGCGGGTGGGACAGATGGGCATGAGCAGCCACGACCGCAGCAGCGCCGGGACAAAGACGCGCGCCAGGCACTGAGCCTGGTCTACGATCTGTGCACCAACCACGGGATGGAACTGGGCGACGATGAACTCGAAGCACTCGCCGATATGCTGCTGAAAATCCACGGGCCCGATGAGCAATATCCGCACCTGCCCGACGAAGAGAAAGTGCGCGCGGATTTCACCAGCCACTCGCTCAACAATCCCGCCGACCCGGCCTGCCGTCGGGCGCGACGGCAGAGCGCACCGCCAGCCGAAAGCGCGCCCGCTATCGTGCAAGTCGAAGTGGCCCGACTGCTCGTGGCCGCGAACCTGACCAACCAGCAGCGACGGCAGATCGCGCGGCTGCACCTGTGGGGCTATCAGCTCAAAAAGATCGCCGAGCACATGGGCCTGCCAGCGACGACAGTTTACTCGCACTGGCGGACCGCAAAGCGCGCGCTGCGCGTCGCCATCTCGGCGGGCACCATCGACGAAATGCGCGTGCGCGAAGTGACTGAAGACATCGTCGAAAGCGTCGACGCGCGCGAAGCATACCGGCTCGAGCAAATGCGCCAGCGGTACCGCCGACCAACCCACTGCCCGCAGGGGCAGGAGAAGTGTCGGCGCACAGGAGTGTGCCATTACGCGGGACCGGCGGGCGAGTAGCCGATGAGCGTTACGCATCTTCGAATCAAAACCGTGCAGCAAGAAGCCGATGAGAACGACGACCGGCGATGGCGCGAACTGTGGGAGACTCGCGACGGCAAAGGGCTGCCCGACCTGCCGCGGAGTCTGGCGATCAGAGTCTGGGCGCTGCTGCAGTCGGGACCGCTCGCGCCGAAAGATATCGGCGAGCTGCTGAACTGCCAAGCGAGCAGCGTGCATTATGCAGTCGGATCGCTGCGCCGACACGGGCAGAATATTCTGACGCAGAAGAGGCAATACCATCTGCGCGAAAGTCCGCCGCTGCGAATCATCGAAGGGCCGCGCGGGCTGACCCTCGCGCCCGTGAACGCGAAGCCTCGGAAGAACGAAGCAATCATCGAAGTGCCCGGCGCGCAGCCGCCGGACGATGGGGGTTACGACAGAAACGAAAGAAGCGACAGCAACGGCAAACGACAAAGGCAGACGACAAAGGCGGAGGCTGTACGAAGCAGCCGAAGCTACAAGAAACTGAAGAAGAAACCGTCGGCCGAGGAGCGGCACTCAACCGCGAGCGCGCGACTGCGCTGCGAGCTGGCGACGATCAACGAGCGGCTGGCCAAGACCCGGGAGCAGATCGAGGACGTGCGCGGCGAACGCGACTGGCTGAGGCGGACGATCAGGAAGGCGGAAAGGGCGACGGCAGCGGACGGCGGAAATGCGTGAGGTGGGAGGAGAGTCGGCGCGGTGGTCGAACCTGTACATGGGAGAGGCAGCCGCTGCACGCTTCGCCCAGCCGACGCGCGGAGGAGAGGTGACCATGGCGCGATCAGCCCAGCCAGAAAATGCAACACTGCCCGGGCTCCCACCACCAGGCGTTGGCCCGTCCACCCCAATCGCCAACCAAGTTTTTGACCGCTGCCTCCCTCTGCTCTCCGGCGGCGAAATGAAAGTGCTCATGCTCCTGATCAGCCACGCCTACCAGGCCCGCAGCGATCAGTGCTCAGTGTCGCGCAACGCCCTGGCCGAACTCACAGGACTGTGCATCAGCTCCGTGTCGCGGGCGATCAGAAACCTCACCAAACACGGCCTCATCACCGTGCGGCGCGAACAAGTGTCATCAAGTGGCAGCCAGGCAAATACGTACATCCTGAAAGTGCCCAACCCGTTTGCGGAGGAACGACAGGGAACGGCAGACGGCAACGGCGGCAAAAGGGAATAGGCAAGAGGCAAAGGGGAACGGCGAACGGCAGATACAACAGAAACGAAAGAGACAGCAGAAACGACAGCGACGACCAACGGCGACGACGATGGATGGCAGTACGGTGCAAGGGATCCGAGGAGGCTGCAGATGGACCACCAAAAGAAGCTCAGAGGGTTGCCCCCGCCTGGAACGGCGCCCTACACGCAGACCCCTAACCGCCTGCTGGATGAATATCCCGCGCACTTGAGCGGCGCCGAATTCAAAGTTCTCATGTGCATCGTGCGACGCACCTACGGCTGGGGCAAGACCTCAGACGCCATCCCGCGCAAATACATCGCCGAGATCTGTGGCATCGACAGCAAGACCGTCACCAGCGCTATCAAAGGCCTCGAAGCTCATGGCATCATCTCCACGCGCCGGTCCAAGGATTCCGAGCGCGGCGACCTGACCAACGTCTACGAAATCAAGCTGGATGAAGCCGCATTCGGAGACGCCGTCGCACAACAGGCCAGCGCGGAACTCGCCGCCCAGCCGCCCGCCTCAGACCACCTCACAGGCGATGAAGACGACTTCTTCGACCAATAGCCCCAAAAGCGCGCGAAAGGCCCGTACAGAGCGTTACAGTGGGGGAGAGCAGCCTCCACGTAATGGCAGAATACGCAAGTCTGACCGGGAGGGGAAAAATTCCCGTCGGGGGGAGGGGAATCGTTCCCCACCTTTAAAGAAAGTACTTCTAGAAAAAGGATTCGTTCTTCGTCGGTGCAGATGCACTCGTTAAACGACCTCGTCCGACCTGCGTCTTTGGTACGACTCTAGAGCGCCCCCGAAACCAGTCACCAACCCGGAGTTTTCCACAAAAAGCAGCCCGAGACGCCGAGATTCGCCTGTGGAAAAGCCATGGGGCGAGGAAGCGCGCAGAATCCTCAATTGAGGAAAAACGCGGCGGCGATGGGGGAGACCGGGGGAAGCGCGAGGCGAACGGCCGGGCCGGATACACATAATTCGGCCCTTCCTGGACGACAGAGACAAACGGCTATGCCGGCTGGAAGCCGGCGCTCCCGGCGACGGCCTGCCGCGCTTCTCCACCACGCCACCTTGCGTGCGTCGCCGCCCGTTGGGCGAGCTCCTGCACGCGCCGCGCGGCTTAACGCAAGCTGCGCTTGCGGGCCTGCCGCGCTTCTCCACCACGCCACCTTGCGTGCGTCGCCGCCCGTTGGGCGAGCTCCTGCACGCGCCGCGCGGCTTAACGCAAGCTGCGCTTGCGTCGGGGTTAGCGACTAGGCAAACGGCAGGAGAGATAGGGGAGAAGTGCCGCCCTTCTCCACCGCGCCCCCGTGCGTGCGACGCTATCGCTTTCGCACGCGCCGCGCGGCTTAACGCAAGCTGCGCTTGCGTCGGGGTACCCGACTGGGCGAACGGCAACGGCAGGGGTGGGGGAGAGGGGCGGCTCGCGGAGGGCGTTAAAGACGGAGGCCGGACCGGAAGGCGCAAAGCGTCCCCCGGGCCGGCCTCCGTCCTCGCAGTCAGCG
>JALGSS010000721.1 GCA_029821745.1 Candidatus Zipacnadia bacterium | reverse complement strand
GGTCTCTCCTGGGGCAATGACCCGTGCCCGGAACTCGCGGACCTGGGCATCGCCCAAAGCTGCAGGGCCTACGTGCCCGCGGGCATCAGCCACTACATGGCCTCCTGGGTAGATGCAGGCGGCTGGATGGAGCCGCGGTACCCAGGCCTGTCGGGCAGTGGCGAGGAGTGGAACCGGGAGAAGCTCGAGGCCCACTACGAGCAATGGACGGACCTGGCGCAGATGGGGGTGGGCGTCCACTGCGGCGAAGGCGGAGCCTTCAACAAGACCCCGCATGATGTCTTCCTGCGATGGTTCCGGGACGTATTGGAGATTCTCACCGGGGCGAATATCGGTTACTCTCTATGGAACCTGCGCGGCAGCTTCGGTGTCCTTGATTCGGAGCGGGAGGACGTGGACTATGAGGACTGGCACGGGCACCAACTAGACCGCAAGTTGCTGGATTTGCTGAGGGAGTTCTAGTCGCAACGAACACGCAAGACGGGCCACGCGGAGCTACCGATGCGCGTGAGAATGCCGCAACATGACGCAGAAAGGAACCACCAGACTTGAGAATCGCACTGATCGCATTGAGCTTGATTGCCGTCACCGTCACCGTCGCCTGGGCGCAACCGGGCCTGCAAGACATTGAGTGGGACGTCATCTACACGGCGGACAAGATGCCGAAGGAGGCCGGCTGGGGCAAGGACCTCGGCCCTAGCAATTCCGCCGAACTGGTTGACGACGCTTTGCACCTGATCGACGCGGCTTCGGCGACCGGGGAGCGCAACTGCTACTCCAACCGATTTCCCGCGCGTCCTGACCGAGGCGCGATCCTGCAGGCGACGATCAAGGTTGTCTCGAACGACGGCCCGGCAGGCATTTGTCTCATGGCCGCCGACGGCACGCACGAGGACGGCCTGACCCTGTACCCGGACCACATCGAACTGAGTGGCGCGGGCCTGCGCTATGACATGGATACCACCGACGATTTCCACACGTACTGCATGCGCATGGCCGGGACCGCGATTGAGGTCTGGGTGGATGATGAACTGGTGATCGACGGCTGGGGTAAGTTCGCCAAAGAGGCGTACCACGGTCGTCGCACGGTGGTGTTTGGATCGATCTCGAGCGCCGCGAAGAGCGAATCATACTGGAAGGATGTGCGTTACGTGACTTTCACCATCCCGGCCACCCCTCTGGAGGGCGCGGAGAATGTGATCATCTACCGCAAGGATGGCATCTACGCGTGCTTCCCGAGCTTAATGCAGGCTGAGGATGGCCGGCTGTTCACAGGCTTCGGCACGCGGGTGAATCGCTCGCACATCGACGGCACAGGCGGCTCCGCGCGGGCCGTGTCCAGCGATGGTGGGTACACGTGGGAGATCACGGATGAAGTAGCCGACAACCCGCGCTACAAGCGGGCCGACGGTACGGTCTTCATCCCTCAGGCACAGGGCTGGATCTACGTGGACGAGGAGAAGAGGCCTGAGATTGAGGCCCAGGGGCGGACCATCATGAAGGCCCGCGAGGGTACCATCGCCTACCTGGGCGACCCGGAGGTCCTTGTCACGCGGCCCGACGGAGAGAAGGAGAGAATCGAGCTGCCCACGCCCACGCCCGGCGGAGTCATGGGCTTCCACCACGCCTCGGCATTCCTGCACGAGGGCCCGGTGTGGATGACGGCAATCTACGGAACCGAACCGGACGTTGACGACGGGGCGGCGGTATGGGCGGTCCGGTCCGAGGATGACGGCGAGACCTGGGAGGTCACCAAGATCGCCGGTCCGCAGCCCGGTGTCGGCGGGTTCAACGAGACGGCCATCTGTGACAATGGACAGGGCGAGATCATCGCGGTCATGCGCCCGCGCAACACGTCCATGCACAGCTACCAGTGTTTCTCGAACGACGGCGGCAAGACGTGGGGTCCGCCACTGGACACGGGCTTCTGGGGCTACCCGTCCAACGTGATCCGGCTTGAGGACGGGCGCTTGCTCTGCACCTTCGGGTACCGGCGCGAGTCGATGGGCATCCGCGCGGTGCTCAGCTCCGACGGCGGGCACACGTGGGACGTCAAGAATACCATCGTGCTGCGGGCCGACGGGCACGGAAACGGCGGCGACAACGGCTACCCGCTCTCGCTGCAGATGGACGACGGGCATATCTTCACGATCTACTACATCAACGACAAAGAGAACGTGACGCACATCGCGGGGACGAACTGGGAGTTGCCGGAGAAGAAGTAGGCAGGCAAGACGGCATCTGACCCTCGGTCCCGGAAGGGGCTTGGGAGAACGCAATTCGGCCCCCCGCCGCCTGGGGGGCCGTTGCTGTGTCGTGCCCGGCCTGGCGGTGTCTGGCAGAATGGACGCCCGGCGGACATACGACGCAGGCCGTCATGTCGCTACCCGGGGCCGGACTACGAGGCCCTTCAGTGGCACGAAGTGCCGGTGGAGACCGAAGTATCCGGCCCGGTCTTCAGGAACGGCGAAGGCGGTCGCGCACAGAGTGCGCTCCTACGGTTCAACCAACGCCTTGCAGCGCCAGCAAGGTGAGTGGTTCGCAAAGCCCCATGAAAGGGTGGCACACTGCCGGTCTCATCGGCGGTGTGTGTAAGGCTGCCCAGACACACTGGTTCCACTTCGTGGTAACCAGTGCCACCCATCCGCTTGACCTTTCCTCTGGCCCTGCAATACGGTGTCGCCCCGACGTCACATGACTGGGTGCCACTGGTCCCGCACAGCGGGACCAGTGCGTCGTCAAGTCGTGGTCGTTACCCGTCCACCCGCTTGTAGGTGATGAATACCGCCCCCGGTCGCTCCGTGATGGACGCACGGATCCCCCGGTCCATCAACTCCGCGCCCGTCATCGTGTGCGCTTCGTCCTCGTCCAGATCCCGCACCGTGTATGACGCGGTCTCATCCAGTCCTCGCAGGGGAAGCCGGGCGGCCTCGTAGATGCTGTCCTCGCGCCGGAACACCTCCACCAATCCCTCCCCGAGGTCCGGGCGGTCGAACTGCCACGCGAGCCACACA
>JALGSS010000720.1 GCA_029821745.1 Candidatus Zipacnadia bacterium | reverse complement strand
GACCTTCAGCCGGCTCTTGCCGCCCGGGAGCGGCTCGCGCTGGATCCTGAGACCACCGATGACGTTCGTCCGGCCCAGCGCCATGATGATGTTGTAGCCCTGCGTCCAGGCCCCCGCGGGGTCAAAGGGCCCCGTCGGCGGTTCGAAGCCGTTCAACGCGGGGGCGAAATGCCCGAAGGAGAAGATCTCCTCCATGGGAGTGCTCGTCGCCGGCATGGCTTTGTCTCCTTCCGCTGGGCATGGCTTTGTCTCCTTCCGCTGGCATGGACGTTTCCTACGTATTGCCCTCCACGATCCCGATTTCCTCCTCCGTCAGGCCGTAGAGCTTGTACACGATCTGGTCGATCAGCCGGTCCGTGGCCTCAAGCTTCGCGTCAAGCGGCGCCACCTTCGCCACGCTCGCCGTGAACTCCCCTTCAACCGCCTCCTGGAACGCGCGAGACTTCGGGTTCACGCCCTCTCCAAGCTTCTTGCGGTTCTTTGATAGGATGCCCAGCAGCGTCTCCAGGTCATGCTCGTGATAGGCCTTGATCTTGGTCTTGTTGGTGAGGGTCTCGATGTCGGCGTTGATGTGGCGCGCAAGCCAGGTCAAGAAGCCCTGAGTTTCCTCGTGCTTCTGCTTGTTCATGTCCATCATGCGCTGAGCGAGGTCGGCGAGCAGGTCATGCACGAAATCCTCGCGCCCGGGGAAGTTGGGGTCGGCTTGCTCGACCTGGGCGCTCCAGTAGGGGTCCTCGCGCAGTGCGGGTTTGCCCGCAGGACCGTGCAGCGCAGCGTGAGTGGCGAGGGCTTGTTCGGCGAGACGCAGAGGGCGATCATAGTCTGTGGCTTCCAACGCCTTGGAGCACTCACCGAGGATACGAGCCTTGTCGGCAGGAGGTGTGGGCTTCGAGAAGTCGATGATGCGGATGGGGAAGCGTCCGAGGGTCGCTATGTCGACCTGCGGATAGTCATCACGTCGGGCGATCTCGGAAATCCATACGAAGCGCTGCGAATGCAGTGTCGCGTTCACGAGGCCCAGCAGATACCAGATCGCGAACTGGGCTGTCGCATGGACAATGAGGCTGGACTTGTTCACGAGAAGCTCTTCTGTCAGGCCTGTACATTCAAGCCGGAAGCTCCTGCTGATTATCCGGCGTACGACCATACGTAGCCCTCGGAATACGGCGATGTCCCTATACTCGGCAAGGTGAGGGCCGTAGTCTGTAGGCAGCCTGTTTGACGGCGACACCTCATAGCGCCTGATGGACCCGTAGTAGCCCAAAGGTACGTCATCTCCGGTGGATGCCGCAGGCTGAAATGGCGTTATCCCCCGAGTGATGCTGCCGACCGTTTCCAGGCCGACGGAAATCGCGCCGAGGCGCTTCAGCAACTCCGCCCTCGTCCCGGAAACCTGTGTCGTGATGCGTTGCTCCTCGGCAGCAAGCCAATCTGCAACGTCGAACGTTTCCCCGAGGTCCCCAATCCTGCTGACGGCTTCCCGTATCCCGTAGCGCGTCACCATGCAGGTCGTAGCACCCGTGTTGCCTCTCTGACCAGCGTAGATGATCGTGTCGACGTAGGCGTCGGGAAACACGTCGTAGGGCAATACCACTATGCGCCGAGGGGGGCACATTCCGAGCACGACACGCCTGATGGGAGCATGGTGCTCCGATGTCAACCAGCCCCCGGGGACGATCATCCCCACTCTCCCGGCACAACGGACGAGCCCTATGCCCCGCTCAAGAAACAGCGCGAAGACGTCCAGTGCTCCGCTGCCACTCTCGAGCGTGTCTCTTGCGAAGCACGCGGACGAGGCATCCAGAACAGCCCCACGGCGGGTTCCCGATCACCGCGTCGAAGCCGCGCTCCTCCTCCGGCTTCCAGTCGGCTTTCCCCCGGCGCATGTCGAAGAAACACTCCGGGAACTCAAGCTCCCAGTGGAAGAAGCGGTGGCCCTGCTCACCCGCCACCCTCTGGGCCGCCGCGAACCACTCGCGCGTCTCAATGGCTTGCGCGTCGGCCTGCGTGCCCTTAAGAGCGCCGACAGCCTCCTGGTACTCGTCAGCCGTCACCGGCGCGTCGAAGTGCGGAAGCGCTCTCGGACGGTGTCCATCTCGCGGTAGAGCACGTCCTTTTGATGCTCTGCCGCGGCACTGCCCCCGCCGGCCTCCATGATCTTGCGGAAGCTGTCGAGGAAGTACTGCAGGTGCGTGCCGGTGAGGGCGTCGCTGAAGCCCATGACGAGTTGGGGGCCTTTCGGTCCTTTGGCAGACAGGATTGTCTGCCCCACCAGCTTGCCATTCCTGTTGATGGGTCCTTTGGCAGACAGGATTGTCTGCCCCACCAGCTTGCCCTTGTTGTTGAAGCGGGGCGGCTCTCTCGTGAGGTCCTCCTCGATCCGCGCACCGATGAGGGAGTTCCCACAGCGCAGGTGGTGATCCAGGAATGACAGGGCCCTGTCATGGCTGACTGTGTGCAGCCACAAAGAGAGCTTGGCGAGCTCGACGGCGAGCGGGTTGAGATCGACGCCATACAGGCAGCGCTCGACGATGAGCCGCTTGAAGTAGGTCTGGGGTTCCTCGTCGCCCATGTCGTCAAGTTCGGGAAGGTTGGGGTCTGTGGCCATGTGAAGGCTGAGGAAATCCGCCGCGCCGACGAGGAAATGCCCGCTGCCCATCGCGGGGTCGAGGATCTTGATGGACAGGTAGGGCTCGAGGAGGGCGACGGCCAACGACGCCTCACCCCCGGCCCCTCTCCTTCGCGTACTGCGCTCAGGCGAGAGGGGAACGGCGGCCTTGGTGAGTTCGGCCACCTTCTGCGCCGCCTCCTCCGCCAAGGGCCCGACAGTGTGCTCAACGATGTAGTCCACGATGTAGGTGGGAGTGTAGTAACTACCTGTGGCCTTGCGCTCGCCGCGATCGGTAGTGAGGTAGATCTCGCCGGGAGCGACCGTCCGGGGCGATTGCTTCTTGATGTTCTTGGGCTTGGGCACGTCCTTCCGGGGCTTGAAGATCGGCTTGCTCTTCTCGACGGTCTCGATGAGCGCTTCCTGCGCAACCTGTGGCTTGAGCTCCAAGAGGCCCTCGTAGATGCTACCGAGATGCTGGACGGCGAGGGTGTTGTAGTCGATGTCATCGGTGCCCGGCTCATCCCAGCGTTCGCGCTGGTAGGCGAGCATGTCAATGACTTCGGAGAGTCGGTGGTCGCACACATCCCAGCGTGCCACGCCCTCCTGGGGCCTATGCGCGACATGCGGATGCTTCTCGGGACTGAACAGGCCACCATTGTAGGCGGGGATGATGTGGCGCCCATCAGCCTCGAAGCCCTGGTCAATGAGGCCGAACAGGTTGCAGATTCTGCTCCAGAGGTTTGTCATACTGGGGAGATAGGAGCCATGCGCCCGCAGCTTCTCGTTTATCTCCCGCTGGAGCTTCCGGAGGCTGTAGTCCCTGTAGTGCTCGTCCTCGCAGGGCAGCAGATCGCGGTCCTCGGCGAACAGAACGAACAATAGGCGGTACAGGACGATGAGGGAGTTTTCGTGGACCAGTTCAAGCACCCCAGCATCGGCCGGGTTCAGCCCGTTGCCGGGATACTCGCAGAACCCGTTCATCAACAAGCGCAGGGCATCGTAGACGGATTCCTTGAGGCTGTCCCCCACCTCGGTTGCGTACTGGACGCTGCCCTCGAAGACGCGATCGAGGAAAGTCTTGCCGTGTTGGTCCGGGAGAAACGCGGCTCGGCGGAAGAAGAGGAAGAAGTGCCTGAATGCCTCGCGGTCATTGCGTTGGAGGATGGCTTCCAGGTTGACCTCATAGTAGACGCCACCGGTGCGGGACTTGTCCTGCTCATATAGACGCCACACGCGGCCGTTGGTGAGGATGCCCCAGCGGGTGCGTGAGCGGTACAGATAGTTGACGATCTGGGCGGAGGGTGTGCCGTGGATGCCGCCCTTCTTGTCCAGGGATGCGGACCATTTCTTCGCGTCTGCGAGACAGGGGACGTTCTGCCAGTAGCTGGGGTCGCCGACCAGGGGCTGTGCTGCCTGGCGGTCGGCGGCGGCGCGGAAGAGCGCATAGTCCGGCTGGCGGTGCACGTCCAGGTTCGGGATGCTGACTTCCACCTGATAGCAGTCGCCGGGAGCGGCTTCACTCCACAGAATGCGCAGCACGGGCTGGATGAAATCGTTCTCCGTTTGATCCTCATTGGTGGCATCGGTGAAGCTCAGGGCGCACTTCTCATAGAGCTTCTCTATGGCGGTGAAGGCGTCGTCGAGGCCCTCAGTTTCCTGCCACTGGGGGAGGTCAGGCAAGCGCTCTTCAAGGAAGTGGTCGGCGAACAGACCACGATTCCGGAGGGGTTCATCCAATGCTAGTTGGCGTTGGTGCGATCCAGGCTTCTTCCTCATGGTAGCTCCGTGCTGGAAGGTTGCGTTATTTGCTTGCTACGAGCACAGTGCGCAGTTCGCCGATCGACGCGTGTGTCCCTCCATGGCGGCCCCTTGTCGCCCAAGGTCGATGGCCACGAGAGGCGAACTATAAACCGTGGGCGACGCTCCAGAACCGAGCACCGGCCGTGAGGTTGAGTGCACCGCACGAGGCCGCGCCGGCGTTCCCTGTTGAGATGCCGAGAGCATCATCCGAGTTAGCGGGGAGACGGGAGACACCTGATGAGCCGACGCATAACGCTTGCCGCCGCTGCCGTGGCTCTTTGCTGGGCCTTCGCTGCGGCACTGTGTGAGGCCTGCGAGAACCCTGTGTGGGAGTACGCCATGCTCAACTGGCGTCAGCACCCGCACCGCGTGTTCTACCTGCATGAGGGTGCTGAGAAGCCGGGCGATGCAGCGGTCAACCGACGCCTGGAGAAAGCGACGGACGCTGACACGAGTCACGCCAACCTGCTGTTCCGGCGGCTCGACGTCACGCAGATCGATGGAAGTTCGCCCAGGGAGTTCCAGGCACTGGCCAAGCGATACGCCGCGCTGCCCTGCCCACGCATGTGGTGCTGACGCCCAGGTGGAGTGAGTTGCACGTCGGCCGACTCCGCCTCAGGGACGCGCGCGCCCTTGTTGACTCCCCGAAGCGCCGCGAACTCGCGCGACTCCTCTGCGAGGGGAAGCAGGGCGTGCTAGTCCTTCTCTCGGGAACTGACGAGATGCAGAACGACACGGCGCGAGACCAGGTCCGTGAGGCCATCGAGGCAGCCCGCATGTATGAGTGGGACGTGGGGCTACTTGAGGTAGGGCGTGATGAGCCGAAGGAGCGGTGGCTCGTCAGTCAGCTTCTGAAGGTCGATGCAGGCCTGGACGCGCTGAAGGGGCCGATGGTTTTCGGCGTCTTCGGGCGAGCACACGTGGAAGGCCCGCACGTCGGTGAGTACATCACCGCGTCCTACGTGCTGGACCTGATCGCCTTCATGAAC
>JALGSS010000719.1 GCA_029821745.1 Candidatus Zipacnadia bacterium | reverse complement strand
AGAGAGTGGCACACTGCCGGCCTCATCGGCGGTGTGGTTGGGAGGCCCTTCACACACACTGGTTCCACTTCGTGGCAACCAGTGCCACACGGCGGTTCGTGCTCCGCGGCCCGCTCTCGTTCAGTACAGGTCGTATGCGCTGTCGTCGGCGGACAGATGGCCCAGGTTCTCGTCGAAGGTGGACACGTGGTGCTTCTTCGTGGTCGCCTTGACGTGACCGTCGCAGTAGGCCACGTTTGCGGTTCCGTTGTGCCGGAAATGCACGTTCGGGCCGATATCCCAGACCATATGCGGATGCAGTGGCGAGCGCAGCAGGTTATTGCCGTAGATTTCGTTCGTCCACGTCGACCACATCGCGCTGTCGGCAGCCAGGACCGTCTCGCTCGGACGCTGGATCGCCGCCAGGCACGCCGGCATTCCACCTTCGGCCGGGTTGCACCCAATGTAGCTGACGTTGTAGGCATAGCCCGTATACGGTCGGTCGGACGAGATACTCCGGCAACTCGGGCAGGCGGCGATCTGTTGGTTCTTCGTGTACGGCGTCAGCAGGCCGTCGCCGATCGAGTTGCCGAACCAGTCCACTTTGGTGTCCCAGTACGTCTGCCAGTCTCCGTATACGCCCATCGGCATCATTTCGTCATAGTCCTGCGCGTACATCATGAAGGCAAGGGATAGCTGTTTGAGGTTGCTCAGGCAGCTTGCCTGTCGGGCTTTCTCGCGGGCCCTGGCGAACACCGGGAACAGGATGGCCGCCAGGATGGCGATGATGGCGATCACGACGAGGAGCTCGATGAGGGTGAAGCCACGACTTGCTTTCCGTACCACAGGTGATCTCTCCTTGTTGGCCCCCTCGGGCCGTGGATGAAAACGAGAAGCCGCCGCCTCTCAAGAGAGTGGCGGCGGCTTTTTCACCTGTGTGTGATAGGAAAGCCCACACCCCTCCCTCGAGGGGATGCAGCAGTGGCTTGCGGGCCGTCTTCTGGCTCCCGGATCAACCTACTCTCCGCGCCTTCCCGTGCCGCATAGGCGGAACAGTGGCATAGAGCGGATTTCGTCGCCGGTTACAGTTGCGGGGCAGCGACGGTTTCTCACCGTCTTCCGAGCGCCCTGACCTCCGAGGGAAGCCACGGCGCATTACCGCGCAAGCCGTCACGTATTCAGTTGTGTGTGCGCATGCAACACCGGCATTCTACACGAACCAGACCCGGCGGGCAACATCTTTCCGAAGCGCGCGCGCCGCTCACGCCAGGCGCAGCTCCACCATCTGGTGCCCGTGGATCTTCGGGATCACGAACTCCACACGGCCCTCAGCCTGAGCGAAGTCAATGGGCTCCACGTCCGGCACCAGGTTCACCGCGGCGATCTCTTCCTCCACGCGTACCGACACGCGGACGTCGTAGATTGGGATGATGTCCTCAACGGTGTCGAACTGCCGCCCGCGCCGTTCGGGTACATAATGCAGCACGTGCAGGACCAGGCGGCTGTCGTCAGTTTGCAGGTTGAGGGTGAACTGGGCCGTGCTTGGCGCTACGGCTCGGACCAGGGGCTGGTCCAGGAGCATCTCGAGAGCATTCTCGACGATCCGCTTGCACCACAGCGGCGCGCGCTGGTCATAGAGCGTAAACACCGGGTGCATCAGGTAGATGCAGTTGCCCTTCTTGACGGCGCCGGGGTAATCCGCCGGGCCCTGGGCCGGGGTGTGCGCGTGGGAGCAGAAATGCTCCCAGGTCCGGTTGAAGTACGGCTGGACCATGGGCGAGAGCACCTCAGCGCCCTCGGCCGCCGTGACCTGCAAGCCCTTTAGATACATGACATGCGGGGCTTCCCGCAGGCCCTCGCCAAGCCGGCCCGGGACGATGAAGTCGGGGCTGTACGGCGCCTCGCCCTGATACTTGACCCCGAGCTTGCCCACGCTGAACTCCGTGCCTTCCGGGTTCAGACCGGACTTGTAGCTGGCCAGCAGCGCCCCGCCGTCGGTCACGAAGTCCGACAGCTTGGCCGCGAGATCGTCGTTCACCTGGATCTCGTCCGGCATGATGATGACCTTGTACTTTGACAGGTCCGACTGCGAATCGATGATGTCGAACTGGTGGTGGGTCTCCTGCAGTATCCGCGTCGCGCCGATGGCGGCCTCGGGCAATCCACCGTGTCCACCGGTGCCCGCGAATTCCTCGGGGGTCATGACGCCGATGTCCACCATAGGCTCGGCGTCCGCACACCAGGGCTCTGCCTTCTCGACCTTCGCGTACACGCCGCCGATCAGGTCGTAGGTGGCCTGATCGATCTTGCCCGTCGGGGGAAGCTGGTCGCCGATGGAGCACTTCGCGTTCAGCGCCAGCATGGTCAGGCACTCGAACTCCAGCGCCGCCGGGTTCTTGAAGGACTGGAAGTCACCCCAACTCGTGTGGAATTTCCCAGTCATGCCCATGCAGTCTCGCCCGAGGCCACGCGCGAATCTCTGCGCCAGGGGGAAGTGCATGTAGCCCCACCCGCCGCTGGGCAGAGACTCCAACTCCAGATGGGTGAAGGAGTCGATCATCTTCCGGTGCTTCGGCCCGCAATGCCCGGAGTTGAAGAACACCGTCGCGTTCGGGCATCGTGAGCGCACTGTGTTGAACAGCCGCTGCTGGAACGAGAATAGCACCTTGTCGGCGTACTGCGCCCGGGCCTCGGGACTGGACGGGTCAAGCCCGTCCGCCTTCATCCCCGCCAGACACCACGGGCAGCAGCACGGGGTAGCCGACACGATGTCGAAGAAGATCCCGTCCACCGGCAGCGTCTTGCAGACCTCGGCCGTCTGCGGCTCGAGGATCTCGTCCACGTACGGCGTGTTCAGGCACAGCCGCCGATAGAACCCCGCCTCAAAGGACTTCGTCCCCGGGATGCAGCCGTTCTCATCCACGACCAGCCATTCCGGGTGTCGCTTGGCCGTGTACAGGTCCCACTGCACGGTGATGTAGATCGGCGCCATCCACCCGTGGTGGCCCCGGGAGAAGCACGTGATCGAGTTTACGTGGGCCTTCTTGAGGGTGTCGGCGAATTCATCGGCGTCGAACTCGCTCCCGATCCCGGGAATCTGTCCGCTCGTGTGGAAATCCAGATGTATCTGTCGGTACCTCAGGTCAACCATTCTGGGCGTCTCCTTTGAAGGGTCCGGCTTTCACTGAGTGACCCGCTACGGGCGCTGTTTGCTTCTCATATCAACTGACGGAACTCGTCGACAGAAAGTCCCGCCTGTTTGATGATGTCGCGCGTCAGGCCAACTGAAAGGTCTCTGCCATGTATACAGGCACCACGACACATCTCCCAGCGTCGGGAGAGACGAGAATCACGTGGCTGCCCTTCTGACGCTTAGCGACGAACCCGGCCTTCTTGAACTATGCATTACACGGATTCTGGCGACGGTGCACACGACTCTGTTGTCATTAGCCCCCGGAGGGGGCGTTCGCCGATAGCCAGGGGTGGAAGCCCCTGGAATCGGTATCTACGGCCCCATGAGCCCTGAAGGGGCGTCAGAAGACCCTTGTGGCGGACCGCGTTCTGTCGCCCCGTCGGGGCTCTTGACGCACGACGAGCCCCGAATCCACCAGCTTCCGCTGGTGGCTATAGGCGGGCGCCCCTTGCGGGGCTCAACGGCACAGCCACAGCCCTCATCTGCCTTTCTGGGCACACGCAGATGCGACGTCCCCGGGCCGGCCCAGCGATCCGGAAACGTCAAGTTGTGTGTGGTGCGGAGGCCTTTTTGAGAGCGGCGACCCTATCTTTCCCGGATAGTCTTGGCAGCTTAGGCACAGGCCGCCACCGTCGCGTCGTCCAGCTCTATGCTCACTCGGAAGACATGGGCTTCCGTCAGGTGCTCCGTTTCCAGCGTGACGGTCGCACCCTCGCGAGGCACCGGGAGCCCGTCCTCGATGAGACTCTCGACGTAGAGAGCGATGGCTTCCTCCACGCTCCGCAAGGCCTGGCCTATGGTGGCCCCGCATGTCAAGCAACCTGGAAGAGCGGGAACCAGGACCGTGTACTCTCCCTCAGGCTCGGGTCGGAGGACGACTGTGTACGTCAGCTCCATACGGCTCCCCCTCTCTCGACTGTGGCTCCCATGCTGCCAAGTCTACCCAAACCGTGCTCTGTTGCCAACAGGCTCTGCTCATGATGCTCTGCGGTCTTCCTGTTATGCAGAGCGTTCTTGGCATTCTGAGCGCCCCCCGTGGGGCCCCGTCACACAAACCGTGACACCCCACGGCCATGGGTGATTCGTTTCTCAACACAACCCTTGTCGTCCCTCTACAGCCGGAACAGTTGCTTCGCGTTGAGGCCGAGGATCAGGCGCTTGTCATCGTCACTGAGGTCAGCCATCAGCACCCGGCCCAGGCCGGGGCGCGGGTCGATAAATGGGTTGTCGGTGCCGAACAGGACACGGTCCGCTCCGACGCGCTGCACCGCATCTTCCAGCAGCCCGCGGATCAGTCGCGAGCCCGTCAGATCCAAGTACACGTTATTGTGGGCGTTCGCTTCCCGGGATGCCTCGTCCAGAACCTGCCAGCTCGAGGCCGAGTGGCCGATGAGGAAGGCCGCCCCCGGGTACTTCTCGGCGAGGCCCCCGAGGGTGCTCGCGCCCCCGAGAGGGTCACCGGCCCACGAGTGGGACAGGATCGGCAGCTTGTGCGCGTTCGCGTACTCGTAGACCGGGAAGTAGCCCTCGCCGGAGGCCTTGTACTGGTGCAGGGACGGGTGCAGCTTGAAGGCCGTGATGCCTCCATTGCTCTCCCAGTGGGCGATCTCGTCCTCGATCTCCGCTATCGGGTAATTCGGGTTCACCGTCACGAAGGGGATTAGCCGCCCCGGGAACTCCGCCGCCGCCTCATACGCGTGGCGGTTCCCGAGTCTGTACTCCGGGCCAATGCAGATGTGCGGGCTGATGATCGTG
>JALGSS010000718.1 GCA_029821745.1 Candidatus Zipacnadia bacterium | reverse complement strand
CCGCAAACAAAGCCGGCGAAGGAAACGCGCTCAGGGCCGCGAAATGGGTACGCACAAGAAACCGGGGAGGCTGAGGCCTGATGAGGTTCGTCGCGGCGCTGGTGCTGGTGGTTGTTTGCGCGGACGCCTTCGCGCAGGATGTGGACTACCCTCTCGCCCCTATCTACGGCAATCGGGAGATCGACAAGCTGCCGAAGTCGAAGTACGCCGAGTCTCTGTGGGGCGGCTCGAGTTGGTACTGGAATGATGATGACGAACCCGAAGAGCCGGTGGTGGGCCTGCACCTGAAGCCCAGTTTTCGCGTGGGACCCGAAGGGATGGAGCGCCTGTGCGTGGTTGAGGCGGCCACTCCGGGGACCCACCGCCAGAGCGCCTGGCTGCGGTTTCGCGCTGCCGGCGGTGACGCGTGGGCCAGTCGCCGGCGGGCCACGTGGCTCGGGCCCAAGCGCCAGTACCGGGCGTGTTGGCTCCCGGTCCTTGCTGAGCCGATTGAGGTGGCCCTGACCTGGGGCAACTGGAATGATGCCGTCGCGACCGCGCAGGCCTCAACGGCGGATGGTGCGCCTGAAGGCCTGTTCGAGGTGGACGTATCCGATGAGCCGGTGTATGTGGACCACGGGTATGGGCTCATGCCCGCGTGGTGTGTGATGGCCCACGCCGGGCAGACTGTGCGCGTGCGGTTTGCCGCGGGAGTCTCGCACAGCGGGCCGGTGATGGTGACCGCGCGGTTGGTCGGCGACCAAGACGAGCCGATCAGCTTGCATGAATGGTCCTACACGCCGGCGAGCCTTGAGAGCGCGGCTGCAGCGGCGATCGGGATCGTCGGACGACCGGTCCGCCGCACGAGTGCCTTTGAGAGAACGGTCGCCACCGATGGCCTGAAGCCGGGCACGTACACGCTGCGACTCACCGCCGCCCTCCCCAACGGTCAGGAGCTATCCGACGACCGGACGTTGCTGGTCGTTGAGCCCGGTAGACCGCCCGGCTTCGGCGCTCACTACACCGACCTCCGATACGCCGACGAGGTGTATGTGTCTCGGGAAGAGCGGCGCTCGTGGGATGGCCTGTGGGAGGGCTCGAACCTGCGGGATGTCGTCGTGACCTTCCCCGGCTCGCGAGACCGGTTCGTGTTCTGGCGCGGCACCAGCTACGTCCCCTGCTGGGCCTTCAATAACTCATGGCTGACGTACGAATGGCTCGAGTCCGAGCCCGATTACGCCGGCGCAGTGGGCTGCGTTGAGCCGATCATGGACAAAGGCTGCAAGCATTCCCGCGTGCGTATTGTCTCCGCAACCGACGCCCGGGTGATCATACACTGGCGCTATGCGCTGACCGACTTCGAGCAGAAGATCATCCGGGACGAGTGGGCGGATGAGTATTACTGCTTCTACCCGGACGCCGTCGGCACGCGCAAGCTCGTGGCGTGGATCAAGTCCGGCTGGCACGAGAACCAGGAGTTCATCGCCCTGAACCGCCCCGGGAACGCGCCGCACGTGTCTGTCGAGCCCCAGGCCGTGACCTTTCTTGCCACGGACGGCCGCGCTCAGCGCCCCGTCTGGCCGCGGCCCCTGTTCTCGGTGGACGGGTGGCCGCACATCATCGCGCAGGTGAACATCCCAGGCCAGGCGTCCCCGTTCATGGTCGTGGATGACGGCGATGTCGATGTGAAGGTGTGGTCGGACCCGTACGTGGACAAGCCAGGCCTGTTCAACACCTACATTCACTGGCCGGTCTCGCGGGGTATCCGCACCACATGGCTCGACGACCCGGCTGACTGGCACCGGCCTACGCACAGCAATCTTGTGAACGTGGTGAACCGGTCCATGGGCCAGGGGACGGACCACGAGATCTGGGCCTGGCTGATCGGCGTGAGCAGCAGGGAGCGCGACACGCGGACCCACGCCGCCTGTTGGTTGAGCCCCGGGGCGGTCACTCTGACCGGCGGGCAGTTCGTTGGGTATGACAAGAGTCAGCGGGCCTACGTCATCGACGCCGACGCCGGGATCGGGTCGATGACCCTCACGGTTCGGCCCGACGGCGCGGCGATCGTGAACCCGGCCTTCCTGATCCGGAATGCCAATTCGCGATTAAGCCGCGCCGATTGCCCCGGAGCATCGCGCGTCGCAACCGGTCGCGAGAATGGCGACAGGGATTTCGTGGTGTGGGTCGAGGGCAACTTCCCGGACGGGCTTACGCTGCAGTTGAACTGAGGCGCTCAATGACTATCCAGGAATTCCAGAAGCTGATCGAGGACATCTACTTCGAGAAGGACAATGGCCGGGGGCTCGACGCGACCTTCTTGTGGTTCATCGAAGAGGTCGGGGAACTGGCCCGGGCCCTCAAACGCGGGACCCGGGAGGACCAGATCGAGGAATTCTCCGATGTGCTGGCGTGGCTGACCACGATGGCCAATATCCAGGGCATCGACCTTGAGGAAGCGGCGAAGCTCAAGTACCGCGATGGATGCCCGAAGTGCGGTCACACGCCGTGCCGGTGCCCGTAGACGTAGACCGGAACACCAAGCCGCCCGGGCAGATTTCGCCCGGGCGGCTCAGAGCACCACACCCAACGTCTAGTGCGGCGTCGCTGCGGCCCCTAACGGCAGGGCGTGCTCGACGCCTGTTCGAACGTGTCGCCGGCAGCCTCCACAAGCCTCTGCGGGGCCTCCGACCACGATCTCCACGTCCCGATTGACAGCGCCACGACCAGGGCCACAAGGATCGCGTATTCCACCGTCGTCACGCCATCCTGGTCGCGGGCAAGTACATCCAAGAACTGTGCGATGTGCGTCAACAACCCCGTTGCCCCCTATCGGTATGCGTCGTTGCGTCCACGACATCTGCGTATCCTGCCGCCCGCGGGGGACTGCCGGAGACGGAAAGGCGGCTGCGGAGCCCTCCTGACCGCCACGCGGGCGCGGGTCCGATTGTGACCGGCGCCTGGACGAGGTGACCTACTCGGACGGCTTACCAGTGCATCACTGCGAGTATCGCGCATGGACGCCGACTATCAGGGGTGCCAACCCCACTCCGCGAAATAGAAGCAGATGTTGGCGAGCCAGACCATCCTGCGTACGCGTCGGCCAAACGTTAGCCAACACCCGATCGCGGCGATGACCACGATGGCCATCAAGAGGGCGTACTCGACCGACGTCAGTCCCTCCTCGTCCCTGATGAATTCCGCTAAGGCCCGTTGCGACCGCCTGTACACGCTCGTCACCCCTATCCTGCGTCCACAACAGACTGCGCGATACCTCAAGTATAGCTCAATTACTGTTCAAAGTCAAGTCTGTGTAAAAATAGATTATGCTCAAGCTGGATTTGGTTCTCCCTCGTTATGTACCAATGGCCACATCCCCGTCGGCCAATTGCCAGGGAGGCCAGCGGCCCGTACAAGCGGAACACTCCCTCTCACACCTACGACGCCGCGGAGGAAGCGAGACCGATGCTTAAGGGACTGGGTTCTCTCACTCTGGGCTATGTGCCCATCAGCAAGTTCGTGTTCAGCCGGGAAGATGCGGCCCGCTACAAGGGGCTCATTGAGGCGCGCCTCACGGAGCTCGGCGTCCGGTTCGTGAACGTCGACGGCGTCACGGACGACGGGATGCTGTACAGGAACGAGGATCTGCCGAAGGTCATCGCACACCTGAAACACTCCGGCGTCGACGCTGTTTTCTGCCCGCACTGCAACTTCGGCACGGAGGACGTGGCG
>JALGSS010000717.1 GCA_029821745.1 Candidatus Zipacnadia bacterium | reverse complement strand
TATTCCATGAGTGTCCCTCCTGCGTCAGGCTGTGCGCACGTATCACTTCGCCTGCGCGGGCGCCATCCCCTCCGAACGGAGGTATTCCCGCGCCTGTTTGGAATTGTGGGCAGACCGCCAAGCGACGTTGACCCGAGAGGGAGCATCATGCTCAAGGCCCAGGATGTGAAAGATTACGCGCTCTCGATGGGCGCGGACCTCGTCGGCATCTCGCCGATGGACCGCTGGGAGGGCGCGCCGAAGCAGATGGACGCGCGCTACATCTGCCCGGACGCGAAGTCGATGATCGCGCTTGGGTTCCGCATCCCGCGCGGCACCCTCCGCGGCGTTGAGGAGGGCACGTTCTACGTCTCCTACGCCTCGATGGGCTACGCGGCCATCAATCACATCCTGCAGCCGATGGTGCTCTGGCGCGTGACCGCGATGCTCGAGGACGCGGGTTACGAGACCATGCCGATCGCGAACAACTTCCCGTGGGGCAACTCGAACTCGGGCGGCCAGGACCCGTCGGTCACCGGCGTCTACAACCCCGCGCGCAGCGTGCCCGTCTCGCCGGATCGCCCCGCGCCGGACGTGACGCCGCACCTGCGGCTGGCGGCGTACATGGCCGGCCTTGGCGAGATCGGCTGGTCGAAGATGTTCCTCTCGCCGAAGTTCGGGCCGCGCCAGCGCATCGCGCTGATCCTCACCGACGCCGAGCTTGAGCCCGACCCGATCTACGACGGGCCGCAGCTTTGCGACCGCTGCATGCTGTGCGCGGAGGAGTGCACGGGCGGCGCGATCCCGACCGATCCGAACGATTCGGTGAAGATCGAGATCGCGGGGCACGAGCTTGAGTGGGCGAACATCGACTACACGGTCTGCAGCCGCTACTTCTGCGGCGCGTCGCCCGAGAAGAACCCGTTCATGGTCAGCGAGGAAGACAGGGAAGGCTTCCAGCAGCCCGTCAGTCAGGGCCAGCGCTACAAGGTCGGGCCGACGTATGGCTACGGACGGGCGCTGGAGGGCGCGAGCGGCTGCATCCGCGCGTGCATGATCCACCTGGAGGAGCAGGGGAAGCTCACGAACACCTTCGACCAGCCCTTCCGCCGCCGCCCGGACTGGCATATCCCGTGGCCGAGGGAGTAGTGGGCGCGCGTCAGACACAGAAAGTCGGGTGGGTGGGCAGAGTGAAGAATCTGATGCAGCTGGTGGTCGCGGTGTTCGTGCTGTCCATGCCGGCGATGGCCGCGGACACGCAACTCCCCTATGATGGCACCTGTCCGGTGATTCACACCAATGACGGGGACATCGATGTTTACACGCTGGAGTACGCGATGGCTCTGGCCAGCGCCGGGGAGATAGACCTGGTCGGGATCATCGCAGATGCTGGCACCGGCTACCGCGCAGCCCCTAAGGCGAACCCCATGATCTGGGAAAGTGGTCGGCAGATGTACGCCGACATCGTGGGCAAGGCCCGGCGAAGCGGGATGACTAACATTCCCGATCCGGTGGCGGGGGCGAACTGGGCGCTCGACCGGCCTGCATCAGGCAGAATTGAGGACACGTCCCCGCTGGACACCCCGGGAAGCCGCCTGATCGTGGAGCAGGCCCGGAAGGCAACGCAGGAGAGGCCACTGGTCGTGGTCACCGGGGGAGCTCTGACGTGTTGCGCGGATGCGTATCTGTTGGACAACTCGATAGCGGATTGCGTGGTGGTGGCCGCACTGCTCGGGCGCAAGGACAGCATGCGTTGTTACAACGCGCAGGTGGACGGGTGGGCGGCTTACATCGTGCTGCAGAGAATGCGCTACGTGCAGTTCCCGGCCGGTCAGGCGGTGCCGCGGGTGCCGAAAACGAGGTTGGCGGGCGTCGAGTTGCCTGACAACGAACTCAAGCGTTTCATGGTGGACAAGGACCAGCAGGGGGTTAGTCTGCCGGGCAACGGGGACGTGGATGTGCAGCCGGTGATCTCACTGATGCGGCCGGATTACGCTATCGCCACCCGGAGAGTCTCATTCAGCCACTGGATTGAGGCGACCAGTTGGGGGAACGGATACGCGAAAGTGCCCGCCTTTGAGGATGACCCGACGGGGAGGGCGATGGTTGTCACCAGAGCGGACCGCGATGTCGCGACGGATGAGTGGTGGCGCGCGCTAAGTAGCCCTGCCGCGTACACCGGCCCGGTTGTGCAGCAGGCTCCGTTCAACGGTGCGCCGCACACCATCCCCGGTGTGATTGAGGCCGAGCACTTTGACTGGGGCGGCAAAGGTAGTGCATTCGACAACAGTGTGCCCACAGCGTGGCCGCGATGTCGCGTGGATGCGTCTGGGCTGAACCTGGAGCGATGCGAAGATACGGGCGGGGGCTTCAATCTGACCGGAGCAGTCCCGGGGGACTGGTACGAGTACACCGTGGATGTCACTTCGGAGACGCGGATTTCCGTGCAGGCACGGGTAGCCTCGCCGCAGGGCGGAGAGCTTCTGCACGTCGTGTTCGATGGCGTGGACGCGATTGGCCCGCTCGTGGCGCCCGATGCCGGCGGTGTCGAGAACTGGACGACCGTTGACGTGGGCAGCGTTACGCTTTCGGCAGGCCGGCATGTCATGCGAGTGGTGATCGACAGTAGCGAGTTGAAGCTTAACTACCTCAAGTTCGCGACCGATCGGCAGGGGTAGCGCCGGATGGCCCGCAGCTTTGCGATCGCTGCATGATGTGCGTGCGTAACTGCACCGGAGATGCACTCAGCAGCGACGAATCGGTGAAGTTGACGGTGGCCGGGCGCGAGCGGCTGCATCCGCGCGTGCATGATCCACCTCGAAGAGCAGGGGAAGCTGACGAACACGTTCTCGCAGCCCTTCCGCCGCCGCCCCCAGTGGCAGATCCCCTGGCCGAGGGAGTAGGGCCCCGTGAACTTCACGTGCACAGGCCGTACCCGACGCCGCCTGGAGCGCAACGGCGGTGAGGAGTGATCGTGTGGAGCACTACCGTCGTCAGGCCGAGCATTTTCTGACCTCCGAGACGCAGTTCCACCTCGGCATGATGCCCACC